>JBGOVR010000030.1:0-35819 GCA_041478205.1 Candidatus Acidiferrum sp. | reverse complement strand
TGCAAACGTCCGGAGAGAGACCTGTGCGCTGTTGATTTCTGCTGTCATCTAATTGTCGTTCAACGGTTCTGGGCGATCAAGCTGGCAATTCCCTTCCCAGCGCGTAGTTCACGATAAAACAAAAGCCGCAGCGAGGGAAACGCTACTCGCAGCTCGCCAGGTTCCAAAAGATATTCGGGATTTTTCGGGCCACCTGCAAATTCCAGCTGCGCACGCGTATACGTTTCAAACAGCAACATCCCCCCCGGCTCAAGTGCCCGCGCAATCTGGGAAAACAGAGAACGCTGCAGGTAGTTGACGCACAGGATGAGCGAGAACGAATTCGCAGGCAGGGCTGCGTGCTCCAGGTCTACCTGCACGAGCCGTACCCCTTGGTGAGACACCGCAATGGTTGACGAGCCTTCCATGCGGCTCACCGTGTGGTTCGACGCGCGGGCGCGCTGTTCGAGGATTTCGAGTGCGACGCACGAACCATCCGCGGCCGTTACCGGCTGATGGCGCTCTGCGAGCAAGAGCGTATGGCGCCCGGTGCCGCACGCGAGATCGAGCGCCGGGCCTCTCGGCAGCAAGGGCAATAGCTCGCGGACAAAGCCTGCCGGCTCAGCCGCGGCCGTGGCGCGATGCCTGGCATCCCATTCGGATAGGCTGGTTAGCATAAAAAAGGCTCCTGGACGCTAGCCCAGGAGCCTGAAAACTGTCAGTTGCAGCGAACGCGAACTTCCGCGCCCTCGGAGAGTTACACGCTGAACGAACTGCCGCAGCCGCAAGTGCTCTTCACGTTCGGGTTGTTGAACTTGAAGCCCGCGCCTTCGACGCCCTCGATGTAGTCGATTTCAACGCCTTCGAGGTACATGGAGCTCATCTGGTCGACGGCCACCTTGAGGCCATTAAAGTCCAGAACTTCGTCGGTATCGTTGGTCTGGTTTTCAAACGCCATGTGGTATTGGAAACCCGAGCAGCCGCCCCCGACAACAGCCACGCGCAAAGCCACCGGCACGGGAGTCTGCATCTGCATGATTTCCTTGACCTTGGTACTAGCGACGGGCGTCAGATTAATCATAAAGTCTTTTAGCCTCCGCTCGCAGGCTCACCCGCGAGCTAGTGTACTTTCCCAGTATAGCAAAACCGTCCCACAACTGCACATTGTCGAGTTCCTTCCTGGCAACGCCCCCTGCAGCTGCCTTTCGACAATCACGGAACTTCGCTTACAATACGATGCAGCCATGAGACATAAAGTCACTTTAATTCCCGGAGAAGGCATTGGACCAGAGGTCGCAGCAGCCACCCGGCGCATCTTGGAAGCTGCGGGCGTGCAGATCGATTGGGAAGAACTCGAAGCGCGCACGGACAAAGCCACCGAAGCAGGACAACTTGTCAACCAGTCGGCCGTCGAGTCGGTGCGCCGGAACCGCGTGGCCCTCAAAGGGCCCATGGGCACGGCCATCGCCGGAGGCGCTCCCAGCGTCAACGTGGCGTTGCGGAAAACACTCGACCTGTATGCCAATCTGCGTCCGGTCAAGAATCTTCCGGGGGTAAAATCGCGCTTTGAGAACGTGGATATCGTGCTGGTTCGGGAAAATACCGAGGACCTCTACTCGGGTCTCGAGCACGAAGTCGTCCCCGGCGTCGTCGAAAGCTTGAAGATCATCACCGAGCGTGCGTCCACGCGGATCGCGCGCTTTGCTTTCGAGTACGCCAAGAAAAGTGGCCGCAAGAAAATCCACGCCATCCACAAAGCCAACATCATGAAGCTCTCCGACGGACTCTTCCTGAAATCGATCCGCGCGGTGGCACTGCAACACCCGGAGATCGAGTACAAAGAGATGATCGTTGATAACGCCTGCATGCAGATGGTGCTGGATCCGCAGCAATTTGACATGCTGCTGCTGCCAAATCTCTACGGCGACGTGATGAGCGACCTGGCGGCGGGCTTGGTAGGCGGACTAGGTGTTGTGCCCAGCGGAAACATCGGGGACGAGTGCGCCATGTTTGAGGCGGTCCACGGAACGGCACCGGATATCGCCGGAAAAGGCCTTGCCAACCCGACGGCTCTGGTTATGAGCAGCATCATGATGCTCGATCACCTCGGGGAGCGGTCTGCCGCGCGGCGGATTGAAGCCGCCCTCGAAAAAGTCTATCGCGAAGGCAAACACGTCACGCGAGATATTGGTGGCAAAGCAGGCACTGCTGAATTTACGGACGCGGTAATCGGCGCGCTAGCGCCTGTCCCCGCATCGCTGTAGCCGCCCTCCTTTACCCTGAGCCTCGAAGGGTCAGAGAGCGGGGTTTAGATGAAACACGGGTACACGCATCGGACGAAAGCTCGACCGCCGCACGTCAGCCGCAGTGGCCAGCAGCTTCGACAACTCCAAGTCCAACGCATTCGTGGGTTTCTCCGGTCTCTGCGGATTAAAACTTAAACTCAATTATTTCTGTGGTCTCCGTCGGTCCTGGCTCGAAGGTGCTTTTCTCCGCAGCGGTTTCTGCCGCCATCGCCAGCACCGGATGTCCCCCTACCACACGCGATCTCTTCACGGTGCCGTCTGGGGCAATCGTCACTTCAATTCGGACGGTACCCGTTAGATTGAGCTTCTTTGCCAGTTCAGGATACATCGGCGCTACCAGATGTTTGGCTTGGCGTTTCGCCGCGGGATTCGATTGCGCTCGAACCTGTAGCGCACCGCTAACAGCCATCGCGAGTAAGAGGGCAATCGCGCCGGCGCTCTTGGTTGCTTTGGCCCTCATGGCTCTGGTCTTGCTATGGGTCATCACGACTCACAGTTTGAGCCTCTGCGCGAGTCGTAGGAAAGTTGGCCCGACGTACAGGTGCAGTCAATGTGGAATTAAGGCTGGTGACACTGGTAGCGACAGGCACTCCATAAGTTCAACGAAATGCGGACTCTACGGGTCGTATCATTTGATTGATAGCGAAGACGAGCGTGGCCACTCTGCGGGGTTGCTGTCTATCGCCGGTTTTACCAGCCAAGTCGCTGATAGACCATCAGATAGACAATCACGCCGGTAACACAAACGTAGAACCACAACGGCAGCGTCCATCGCGCGATGATGCGGTGCTTGTCAAATTGCTCGAGCCACGCGCGGCGCAGCGTGATCAGGATCATCGGCACGATGACGATGGCCAGCAGGGTGTGTGAGGTAAGCAGTACGAAATACACCGGACGAATCCAGCCCTGGCCCTGAAAAACCACGTGGCCAACACGGTAGTGGTAAACGAGATAGGAAACCAAAAACACCGAAGACACCAGGAAAGCCGAAATCATGAAGGCCTTGTGTACGGCGATCTTCCGATTGCGGATCGCCGTGTAGCCGCCCGCCAGCAGCACTCCGCTGATGCCGTTTAAAGATGCATTGAGCGCAGCGTGTGAAAACATCATCGCCGGTAAGTTGTCCTTCCTGAATGCTCGATCAGCGAGGAATCTTGTCGTAGATCATCAGCCCCAAGAGCACCGGGATGTGCATGACTGTCGCGTGCATGAGCCATTTGGCACGAACATTCGTCTTTGACGTCGCCGCCCAGAGGCACACCTGCAGCAACGCCACACTGAGCACGAGCGCGCCGAAGAAGTACACCACGCCCGCCAATCCCACAATTGCCGGCAGGAGACTCACGCCCACCAGCGCCGCAGCCGTCAGAATGATTTGGCGAAACGTACGAGTTCCCTCCCGGTCCACAACCGGCAGCATCAAAATCCCCGCGCGCGCGTAATCCTCGCGATACATCCAAGCGATGGCGTGAAAGTGGGGGAACTGCCAGAAGAATAGTATTCCGAAGAGAAGCCAGGCGCCGCGATCGAGCGAGCCTGTTGCTGCGACCCATCCGATCATTGGAGGAATCGCTCCGGGAAACGCTCCAACGAAGGTGGCCCAAACGGTGCGCTTCTTGAGCGGCGTGTACGCCAGCAAATAGCTCAGACACGTCGCCACGCCAAGTCCAGCGGCCAAAGGTCCGGCAGTGAAATACAAATCCAAGGCACCGGCAATGGACAAAGCGATGCCGAACCACAGCGCTTCACGCGGCTGTAGCACACCGCTGGGAAGTGGCCGCCCTGCCGTGCGCCGCATATAGCGATCCGAATCGCGTTCGATGTAGTGATTCAGCGCCGCCGTACCCGCGGCAATCAGCATGGTGGCGAAGACCGTATGGATCAGATGCAGCCAGTCCACTGGGCCGCGCGCACCCATGTAGTATCCCGCCGCCGTGGTCATCAAGACGAGAAACGAAACATCCGGTTTGGTAAGCGCAACGTAGGCGTGCGCACGCGACGCCAGCGTCAGTTCGCTCGTGCGCGCGGTGCTCACTTAGGCGGCCACCTGCCGTGGGGCCGGGGCCGCTACTTCCCTTCCGCGCGGGATAAGCCGATAACAAACGAGAGCGACGATGACCGAAAGAGCGAACAGCAGCGCACCAACGACGGTGTGAACGACCGTCAGCGTGACCATCACGGGCATGGGCTGCGGAGCGTCTGCCGTGCTGACCCGCGACCACCACGCACCAAAACCCAGCAGGAACTGCGTGCCAAATATCGCGTGCAGCAGGATGCGCGCCTTGGAGATCTCCCGCGATTGCTCGAAACGCTTGCGAAGAACAATCGCTGTCCAGGTCACCATCCCGAGCACGACCATCGCGCCCGCCACGTGCGGCCACACTGGAATGTCCTGATGCCGGAAACCCGCGCCGAGCACCACCTGAAGAAAGATCACCACCGCGTTCAAAGTCGCTAACGTATGAATCGACGGCGAACCGCGGTCGTCAAGTTGTGGCCGCTCGGAGGTCCACCATCGGCTCGTAAAGACCGCGAGACTCACGATGATCCCAAAGAAAATCTGGGCCAGGCAAGCATGTGCGACAGGCATTCCATAATGAAGGAACAGCAAGACGGTCAGACCACCCAGCACGCCTTGCGCAATGACTACACCGATCGCAGCGAAGCCCAGGTTCTTTACCCAGCGTCGCTCGTCCTTTCGCCAGAGCAGGAAAGCAAGGACGATCGTCAGCAGTCCCACCGTCGCGGCAATGACGCGGTGGGTGTGTTCGTAGCGAATGCCGCCAACCATCGGCGGCGTGAGCGTTCCGTAAGACAGCGGCCAGTCAGGAACAGAAAGAGCGGCGTCGTTGGATGTTACGAGCGCGCCGGCGATTAAGAGGCAAAACGTACAAACAGCGAGAAAAATCGCGAACTTATGCACACCCGGATTGTAGGTAGTTGTCATGCCCTTCGTCACAACGCGGGATTATACCGCAAAGAACCGAACCCGCAGCAAGATGCTCTAGCTGGCGATGGAAGAGGGCTGCAGAGAAGGCGGCTCAGTCTCGATCCCCACGGCACGCAACACGAGATCTTTAAGTGCGGCGATGAATAAAGGAGAATCGCCCACCGCCGGCATCATGCGAAACATCTCAACGCCGAGCTTCTTGGCTTCCGCGCGCGCTTCGATGTTGATCTCGTGGAGAGTCTCGATGTGCTCCGTCACGAAGGAGATCGGCACGACCAGCATTTCCTTCACGCCTTCGTGGGCCAGGCGCTCGATGGTTCCCGTCAACGGTGGCTGGAGCCACTTCGCCGGGCCCACGCGGCTTTGGTAGCAGAGCAGGTGCGTGCGCGGCCACCCGGCGTATTGGTTCGTGCCCGCCTCGCAAACCAGGCGAACGGTTTCTTCGATCTGCTTCGGATATGGATCGCCCTTTTCAACGAGACTCATCGGCAAGCCATGTGCACTGAAGACCAGATGAATGCGCGAACCGTCTGGAAACTGCCGAAGTATGGAGCCGATCCTTTGCACCACGGCCTGAATGTACAGTGGATGATTGTAGAATTGGCCGACGGTGTGCTCCGCCGGACCACCGTTCGGCTGGCCGTAAACGCGGCGCCATTCTTTCAGGCTGCTTAGGGTGGTGGCATAGGAAAAGTGCGGATACAGCGGCAAGAGCACGATCTCATCCAGCGGCCCGGCTTTGCGCAACGCTTCTACCGCCTCCGACGTCATCGGATGCCAGTAGCGCATCGCGGTGACCGCAACGGGATCAATGTAGGGAGCAACTGCCGCGACCAATCGCGCTCGCTGCCGCTCGGTGAGTAGTCCTATCGGCGAGCGGCGCCCGATTTCCGCGTACTTCCCCGCTACAGGTATCGACCGCCGCGAGGAAATAAGCTTCGCGATCGGGCGGCGCAAGATGCCCAGCGGTCCCAAAGGGATAATGTCCGGATCGAGGAACAGATTCAGCAGGAACGGCTCAACGGACTGGAGAGAATCCGGCCCGCCGAGCTGGAACAGTACGATCCCGACTCTCTTCTTCCCTGCCACGCTACTTACCCCGATTTAGAGAGTTCTTCAGGCGCTCGATATCTTCGCGCAGCGCCGACGTGCGCCGCGCCACCGTCAGGTAAAACACGAAGAAAATAGCCCAGCCAGCCATGTAAGCTGCAAACACGCTGTCGAGATTCTTCACGAGGCCTCCGCTTCGCGCCGCACAATTTCAAATTCTCCGCGCATCACTTCCAACCGGTAGCGCTGCCAAAGAAGCAGGGTCATCAAGCCGAGCATCGCCACCCAAGAGAAAAGCAGCACGCGCAGCATCGTCGGATCGAGTCCGGAACCTGGCTCGCCCATGACGACGGGCTGTGGGTGCTGGGTGCGCCACCAACGGATCGAGCCAAAGACGAGAGGCACATCGAGGAACGCGAATATGCCGAAGAGTGCGCTGAGCAGCGCGCGTCGGTCGGGCTCTTCCACCAGCGTCCGCAAAAGCAGGTACGCGACGTAGAGCAGCCACAATACAAAAGTCGAGGTGAGCCGTGCGTCCCAAGTCCACCAGATTCCCCAGACAGGGTGCGCCCAAATGGGGCCGGTGACCAGAACCACGGTCGTGAACACCAAACCGACTTCCGCCGCTGATACGCCGAGCGCGTCCCATCGCAGCTGGCGACGCCAAACGTACAGCAAATTCGCGAGGAAAGAGATGAAGAAGGCTGTGAGCCCCGTCCAGGCGCTCGCCACGTGCAAGTACAAGATGCGGTAGATGAGGCCTTGCTTGGCATCCGTTGGAGCGATGAAGAAGGACGCATAAGCCGCCGCCCCGAGGAGCAGGACCACCGCGATAGCCCCTAAGACATTTTTCTTCATGAGGTTCATTCCTCCAGAAGATATTCTCCGAAAAGCCACAGCGCCGTCAAAAAAACCAGGTCGAAGACCACAAGGAAGCCAATGCCCTTCCACTGCACGTAGGGCGAGCGATCGAAAAGGGCCGCCGTGACTTCCGTGCTGGCCACCAGAATAGGCGTCAGCAGCGGCAGCAGTAGCAGCGGCAAAAGGAGTTCGCGCATCCGGGCTTGCGCGGAGATGGCAGACAGCGCCGTGCCCGCGACGGAAATTCCGAGGCTGCCCAGAAAAAACACCAAAACGAGCCAATGCAGCACCGGGAGCACTGGCACGTTGTACATCACCGCGAAGATCGGGAGCAGCAGAAGTTCGGTCAGCAGTAGGAAAAGCGTGTTCGCGGCGAGCTTCGCCAGAAAAATCGCGAAGGGATCCGCAACGGAAAGCCGTAACGCGCTCAGGGTGTCGTTGTTCTGTTCGCGGACAAAACAGGATTGCAGCATCAGCGAAGCAGCAAACAGAAACGCCAGCCAAAGCAGGCCCGACCCGAACCGCCGCGATTCTTCCGCGGTCGGCTCGAACGTGAAGCTGAAAAGCACGATGACGATCAGAATGAACACCACCGTCGTTGTCAGCAGCTCTCGCGAACGAAACTCCGTGCGAAGTTCTTTGCCAAGCAGGACCGTGGTGTTCGATAACAGGCTCATCTAGGCGCCGGCAAACGTAAGAATCGAGTGCACACTCACCCCAGCTCGCGTGTCGGCAACCACCGCACCGGCGTCCAGGCGGATCGCGCGGGTCGCGAGGGATGAAATCTCTGATTCACCATGAAGGCTCATCACGATCGTGCAGCCAGCCTCTCGCAAGCTCCTCAAAGTCTCAGCAAGCCAACCCAGCCCTTGCGGATCCAGCCCGGTGGCAGGCTCGTCGAGGAGTAAGACAGAAGGTTCATGCAGCAGCGCCCTGGCAATCGCAATTCGTTGACGCATACCTCGCGAGAACGTCCGCACCAGCGAATCGCGCCGCTCGATCAGGCCCACCTCGCGCAACAGCAACTCGACGCGTTCCGTGGGCCCAGGGGTTCCCTGAAGCCGTGCAAACAACACGAGGTTTTCTTCCGCGGTCAGCTCGTCATAAACCATGGTGGCGTGAGCGACGAAGCCGACGCTTTTTGAATTCGCGCTCTCGCCGCCGGCTGTCCGCGGGAAATCAACTTTTCCCGACGAAGGCCTTACGAGTTGTGCCGCGATGCGCAGAAGGGTGGTCTTGCCCGAGCCGTTCCGCCCGGCCAGGACGACACACTCGCCCGGCGCAACCTCAAACGACACGCGCCGCAAAGCGTAGAGCCCGCCGTATCTTTTCTCGATGTTTTCGAAGCGCAGACCAGTGGAGGAGCGTCCTGGCAGCGTCACCGCTCAGCCCCGCACGAGGTCGCGGAGCACCTTTTCCGCGCGCGCCCGTTCCTGCGCGTATTCTTCTTCGGAGATCGTGCCAGCCTGACGCCGCAACTCGAGGCGAAAGATCTGGTCCTTCAGTGAATCAAGACTCATGCCAACCGCGGTGTCAACTTCCGCCAAGCTCGTTGACTGCGCTCGAGCGGGGGGCACAGCGGGAGACTTCGGTTTCTTCGGCCGCGCGGCTGGCGCATCTTCGGCATCCGACGGCGCGCCGCCTGCCACAGCCACCACGGGCCGGCGCGCGAGCAGAATCGCTCCGAGCGCAAAAATTCCGAGGAATCCGGCAATCAGCGGCCACTTCAATACATCAAGCCGGCCGGGAATCTGCTGAACACTTACGCCCGCCTCGGGCGCTCCACCCTGTTGACTGTCTCGCCCCTGCGGGCCAGCCTCGGCTCCCCCACCCGCACTTGCCGGTGGCGCAGTGCCCGAAACATTCACGGCGAGAACCGTGTTCGCAGGCACGCCCTCGCGGCCGTAGATGCTCATTCCCTGCTCCTGGCCGCCCGGCTGCAAACCCTCGCCGCTGATCTGCATGGTCGGCGGCGCCAGGACCAGCAACCGCGCACCGGGATACACCGTCGGCAGATTCAGCGTGGTGGAGTTTCCCGCGTACGGCAACTCGTAGGAATACCGCATACCGCTCTCACCAGGTCGAAATGCAAACGCAATTGCATATTTGTTCTTGTTCTTATCGATCGTGGCCTGCACGACGGGCATACCCGACGGTCCCCAGGCGGCAGCTTGCTGAAGCTGCGCCTTATCCGGCAACGCAAACTCGAAGTTGCCATCGGCCCGGAAATACGCCTGCGGCGGTTTTGAATTGTTCTGAATCGAATATTCTTCACCGACGATCAGCGTGGACCCGTTCGGCTGCAGGACGACGATGTGCGACGGCACGCCGATCGTCTTGGCGTCTTGCGTCGGGTCAAAAACCTCGACTTGGATATCGCTTTTGCCGGGAGGCACCGGCTGGTGGAAATTTACGCCGCGGAAAACCGCGCGCACAAGCATTGGTTGCGCGCCGAGAGAAGGATTGTCGAAAGAAAACTGTCCCTGGGCATCGGTTTTGGAATTGGCAACCGGCTGCATCCCACCCTGCAACTGGATCAGGATCACTTCAACGCCCGCGGCCGCCTTGCCGGTCGTGCCGTTTTTGACGGTACCGTGAAGGGTCCCTGCTTGCGCGAAGACAAATGGCCCCAAAACGAGAGCCGCCAGCAGGCTGAGGCGTGTGGATATCCGGGTCATCGCGCGCCTCGCTCGGCCTCTGCGGAACGCGTGCCACGCGGCCGGCGCACTTGCGATTCCGTCACCTGGTCGATCTCCGCAAGGATCATCGCCGCTTCGCTTTCGATGGCAGTCTTCATTGCTTCGTAGTCGCCCTCGGAATATTTTCCCGAGCGAAATTCAAACCGCAGGTCGCGCAGATTGTCGTAGATTGTGTCGCGACGCTCAAGCAACTGATCCAGCTTGGACCTACGCGGAGCCAGGTCGGAGGCATCCGGTTGAATGTAGAAGATGAAAAGAATCGTCGCGATGGCGAGCGCAAGACACGCGCCGAGCACCGCACCATCCGCGGAACTGATAACAAGTAAGGGTGTGAGCGCTGACAAAATGCTGACCATCAATCCTCTGTCTCGCGAGCCACGCGCTGCCGCGCCTGCTCCAGTTTATCCTGCGAGATTCCCGAGCGAACACCTGCGGCGGCAATTTGTGGAGCGGGTCGCGCGCGCCAGCGAAAGATCACGAAGATCACGATCGCAGTGCCCACGAAGAGATAAACGCTGGGCAAGCTCCACGCGACTAAACTGAGACCCGACTTAGGCGGCTCGGCATAGACCTTGGTTCCAAATTCCTGAACGAATGCTTGCGTAATGACATCTTCCGAATCCCCGTGCGCCACACCCTGATCCAGCTCTTTGAGCATGCTGGTCGACGTCGTGCACCCCACGTGATTGCACTGGGTCAACACCTGGTTGCAGCTGCACATGCACATGAACTTGCCGCCAATTTGTTTGGCTTGGCTGGTTTTTTGAGCATTCACGGGCACCGCGAACACCCCTGTGGAGGCGCCGACAAAGCCGAGAGCAAGACAAGCGATCAGCCGGCGGCGTCTAGTCATGACCTTCTCTGAGTGTCGCAGATGGTGCCAGCGTCTGCCCGAGGGGCCGGGCCACGGCGGGCTCTTGCGCTCTGGAGAATGCCAAGACGGCACGCCGATTCGGGAGCAGCGTCACGATTGTGCCCAGAACCACGATGACGCCGCCCAGCCAGATCCACTTCACCAAAGGATTCAGGTACGCGTGGATCACCGGAAGCTGATTGTCCGGGCTTTGACCCGCGTAGACGACATACAAGTCGTCGCGCAAAGTCGAGTAAATCGCCACCATCGTCCCGGATTGCTCGTTGGTTTGGAAGAAGCGCCGCTCGGGATACAGCATCATCAACGGCTTACCTTCGCGCATGACTTCCACGATCATGCGTTCGGAGGTGTAGTTCTTCTCCGGCTTGGAATCAAAGCTCTGGAGAAGCAGGTTGTAACGTCCGATCTGCAGCGTCGAGCCGAGTTGCATTTCCTTTTGCGTGTCTCGATTGAAAGCGGCGCCCGCGAGGCCCACAAAAATCAGCACCATCCCCATGTGCACGATGTATCCGCCGTAACGCCGGGTGTTGCGCATCGTGAGGTCTACCGCCGACGCAACCAACGACGCCCCCGAGCGAGCCCGAATCACCTTCGCGCCGCGGAAGAACTCCATGCTGATCGTCGAGGTTACGAACACACACAGGCTCAAACACACCAGGGAATAGAACTCTCGGAGACCGGCCGCAAACGCGCCTACGCCAAGCACCAATGCGGTAACCAGCGGCCAGCCAAAATTGCGCTTCAGGCTGTCCGTCGATGTCTTTCGCCAAGCCAGTAGCGGGCCCACGCCCGTCAGGAACAGCAGGAGCAAGCCGATCGGAATATTTACCTTATTAAAGAACGGCGCTCCCACGCTGATCCGCGACCCCGAAAACCATTCTGAAAAAACCGGAAAGAGCGTTCCGGAGAGGACCGCGATGCAGGAAACCAGCAGGATCAGGTTGTTGAATAGAAAGCTGGATTCGCGAGAGACCATGGAGTCGAGCTGATTCTCGCTCTTCAAATAATCGCGATTCTTCACGTAGGCTGTAAAGCACACCACCAGAACGAGCGCCAGAAAACCCACGAACCAATCGCCAATGCTCGATTGCGCGAAGGCGTGCACGGAGCTAACGACTCCGCTGCGCGTCAACAACGTCCCGAGGATGCACAGCATGAAGGTGCAAAAAACCAGCCAGACGTTCCAGACCTTCATCATTCCGCGCTTTTCCTGCATCATCACGGAATGGAGAAACGCCGTGCCGGTCAGCCACGGCAGCAAAGAGGCGTTCTCGACTGGATCCCATCCCCAATAACCGCCCCAGCCCAGCACCGCATAGGCCCAATGCGCGCCGAGTAAAATCCCCATCGTCTGGAAGCACCAGGCGATCATCGTCCATTTACGCGTCAGGTGGATCCACTTTTCGCCCGGATAACGTGCCAACAGCGCCCCGAGGGCAAACGCAAACGGAATCGTGAAGCCGGTGTACCCGGAATAAAGGTTCGGCGGATGGATCACCATCTCCGGGTATTGCAGCAGCGGGTTAAGCCCGCTGCCGTCGGCACGGGTAAAGATATCAAGCGCGCCGTTAGCTCCGGGTGTGGCCAGCACTTTGAAGGGGCTGGCGACGAAATTGTTCAAGGTCAAAAAGAAAATTTGCACGCCGGCAAGGACTACACCGACGTACGGCATCAGTTCGCCGTTCTTGTTCCGGTACGCAAACAAAGCGGAAAAGACGTAAATCGCAAGCAGGAAGCTCCAAAACAGCAGTGACCCTTCCTGGCCGGACCAGAGCGCCGCCACTTTGTAGAAAGTCGAGAGGTCGCGGTTGCTGTGGGCTACGACGTAGGCTACCCAATAACTGTCGCTGAAGAAGAGATAGACAAGGCTGCCGGTAGCGAGGAAAATCAGCCCGCAGGTTGCGAGCCCCGCTTGCCGCGCGCTCTTGACTAGGAGCGGGTGACGCGTGCGAATCGCCGCGATGCCCCCAACGAAGGCATACACAGCACATACGAAGGCCAGCAGCAGTGCAAATGAACCGAATACATCCACGTAGACCCGCCTTCCCCCGGTAACGCCAGGCGCGCTACCGCATTACATCGTGCTGGGCTGAGCCGAACTTGATGCCGTGTTCCCGGAACGAGCTGGCGGTCCGGCGGTCGGTGCCGCCTCATACTTGGACGCGCACTTGGCCTGAACGTGCTCGGCCACAAAACTTCCGTTCCTCGCCAGGCTGCCTTCCACGAGCGCCTGCGACTTATCGACGAACGTATCCGGCAGAGGGTCGCTGCCTACGTAACTTACGGGCAGTGACGTTCCTTCCCCTTGAAGGATGAAATCGACACGCCCCGATAGCCGGCGTATGCTACCCGGCTCAACCGTTCCACCCACGCGCAGACGATGGCTCCGGGCTACACCTTGTAAGGTTTGCAGCTCCGCGATGGTGTGGTAGTACGTCTTGCTTTCGCCGTAGCCGAGCCACGCCAAAAATGCCAGCGATACAACGATAACGCCTATGCCGATTCCAAATTTTGCCCTTTTCTGCACAAACAAGGCTCCTTACGCAGACGCAACGCTCGATGCGCTTGATTCTACCATAGCTCAAAGGACGGTCTAGGGGCCATCTGGGCAGATATAGGCCAGGACTGCGGGACAGGCCCTGTCTTCTTGTCAGGCTAGCGCGCCGAGGCGCTGACAGCAATCAAAGCGTGCCGAAGGCGTGCGACCGCCTGATCCGGAGCATCTCCGTCGAGGGCAAACGCTTTGGCTCCGTCAAGTACCATTGGACATCCCAGATCGGTTCTTTTTAGCCGCTCCAACACCGGCTCAAGCAACAGCGATACCGGCATTAGCCTTTTTGGCCTTAACGACCGCCGAATGCGTGCGCCCATCGCGGGAAATCGCTCTTCCAGCACTGCCTGAACCGCTGTCGGGCTGCTAGCGCCCTGCTCCAGAGGACATTCGAGTATATGCGTCAGCAGGAATCCGCACCGTTGGAATTCCGCGAGCGTAGCCTCCACGGACTTTCCACTCGTGGATAACCCAGCCGCCTTGAGGATTATTCCAGCCTCCCCTGCAAACTCACCGCCCTCGGCATAGAGAAATTCGGAGTCGTTCCTTGGCGGGATCGCTCCAAAAAGCAAAGTGCCAATGTGCAGGGGCCGGTACCGGGTCGTCCATTCGAGGCGTTGCAGCCGCTTGGCGATGTGTTCCGGTGAGGCTGGCTGTCCGCAACCGTCGCAACGCAAAATGTTCTCGTTGGTCATTGAACAGGAAGGATCGTAGTCGAGCGGCGCGCGAAGTGCAAACGCGCGCAAGAACACCCCTCGACGGTAGGCACTGCGGGCTCACTCACGAAGTACTCGGCGGCAATTGGGCGCCGGGGATGGTAATGGGGTTCTGGCGTCGCACAACCGCCGCCGTGCGATCCTTACATCTGACTATGGTCTTGAAACACTGCCGGGCGGGAAAAGTTGTGAGCACGGCGACCGCGTGACGCCCTGAAAATCGCGGAGCTTACTGAGAAACCGGAGCATCCGAGGGCAGCTTGGCCCGCAGACACCACTTTAATTCCTGACTCAACTCGGTAATCTCCATCCCGGCCATCACGATAAACTTGCAACTTAGCATCTCTCGCGGCTCGTCGTCGTCCGGCAACTGGCAGGAAACTCGGCAATATTGGCATTCCTGGTTCCAGCAGAAGCGTCCGTAAGGAATAGTCTCCGGGCTGATGAACTGGAAACAGCGCAGCAGCGAATTGCGTTCCGGGACATGAAACTTCTTGCCGTGGATCGTGATCTCCACAAGCTTTTCATACGGACGGAAAGGTTCCGACATGATGAGTCCTGTTCTCCCGGCACCGGCCGCTGCGTTGCGGCAGCCTTCCCCTGAACCGGTACACTTTGATGATTGCCCTTCCAGAGTAGACCCCGCCTGCGACCGCCACAACGACACGTCTGCGCAGAGTTGCCAATATGCCAAGGGGTACGGCGGTACAGGGAGCGAGGTTTTCCGGCGTTGGGTCAGCTGCCGAGATCGAAAAACTGCCCCATGTTGCGGAACTTCTCGTAGCGAGCTTCCAGCAGGTCTTTTGTGGACTGATTCGTGAGGACCACTAGTTCGCGGTCGAGTACTTCATCGAGGAATCGCGCCGCGCCTTCGTAGTCCGTGTGTGCCCCGCCTTCGGGCTCGGTGACGATCTCGTCGATAATTCCCAATTCTTTCAGATCGTTGGGAGTGATCTTCAGCGCAACCGCGGCCGTCTCCGCCTTTGTGGCGTCTCGCCACATGATCGCGGCGCAACCCTCCGGTGAAATGACCGAGTAAAAACTGTTCTCGAGAATGTTCACGCGATCGCCCACCGCGATCGCCAGCGCGCCGCCCGACCCGCCTTCACCCGTTACGGTAACAATAATGGGTACGGGTAACCGCGCCATTTCACGCAAGTTTCTCGCTATCGCTTCCGCCTGGCCGCGCTCCTCGGCGTCGATACCGGGATAGGCGCCCTGCGTATCGATAAATGTAAAAATGGGCTTGCCAAACTTGGCCGCTAGTTCCATCACTCGCAGAGCCTTGCGATAGCCCTCCGGCTTTGGCTGGCCAAAATTGCGCACCAAGCGCTGCTTTGTGTCGCGGCCCTTCTGATGGCCGATCACCGCGACTGGCCGCCCGTGGAATTTTGCGAGGCCCGCGACAATGGCCCGGTCGTCGCCGCAGCCACGATCGCCGTGCAACTCGACGAAGTCCGTAAACAGCAGCCCAATAAAGTCCAGCGTGTAGGGCCGCTGCGGGTGGCGCGCAATCTGAGCGCGCTGCCACGGCCCCAAGTGCGTGTAGAATTCGCGGCGAAGTTCGGCCACTTGCTGCCGGATCCGCTCGAGTTCCGCGTCGGCATCGGCGTCGCCCGCCAGATGGCGCAAATCCTCGACGTCCTTCTCGAGCCGATCGATCTCGCGCTGCCGCTCGCCGGACCCGGAAAGCGTTTTACCTTTTCCTTTGTGCGTCATCACATCTCCAGCCCGGTCGATTCGCCGCCGCACAATTCCCGAATGGACACCAGGAGTTCCCCGGAGAGTTGCACCCGTTGCCGAATTTCCAGTGCCGCTCCAGCGCCATCCGGAGTGGAAAGATCGAAGACCACCGGATTGGCCCCAGGGTGGGACGCAAATATCTCCTGGAAACGCTCCAGCAAATCCTCGGTGAGATCCTCCAGCTTCATGGGGATGTGAACGCTCGACGCCTTCGCAGGCTCCGCGATATCCTCAAGCAGCCGGGCCTCCTGAAGTGACAGCCGCGTGCCAGCTTCCTCAACCTGCACGCGAACTTTCAGCAGGAGCGGCGTGCGCGGCTTAAGCGTGTTTTCCAGTTTCGCGAAGCTTTCCGGAAACGCAAGCAATTCCTGTATACCGGTCATGTCCTGAATCGTGTAAATGGCCCAGCGAGCGCCCTTCTTCGAGCGCATCGGGCGCACACCGACGATCAAGACCGCCACGGTGATTTCCTTGCCGTTGCGCTGCCCTTCCACCTCGCCCAGGGAAACAACCTTTAATTCCTGCAGGCGGGATGCGTATTTGGCGAGCGGGTGCCCCGAAACATAAAAGCCCAGCATGGCGTATTCGCTGGCGAGCCGTTCTTCTTCACTCCACGGAGCGGCTTCGCGCAACTCGAACGCTACCGGCGCCGGCGCCGCCGCGGTTCCGAACAATCCATGCTGCCCGGATTCTCTGGCGCGCGACGCGCGCTGCAAAGCCGCAACGGCATCGTCCACCGAAGCCAGCATGCCTTCGCGCGCTCCGAGCGAATCCATTGCGCCGGACTTGATCAAGCTCTCGAAGACGCGCTTGTTCAGGAAGCGCGACTCGATGCGTTCGCAGAAATCGTACAACGAGCGAAATTCACCCTGGGCCAGCCGCGATTCCCGAATCGCCTTGGCGGTGTTCTCGCCGACGTTCTTGATCGCCGCCATTCCAAAGCGAATCGCTTCCCCAATGGGCGTGAAGTACAGGTCGCTCTCATTCACATCCGGGGGCAGGATCGCAATGCTCATGCCGCGCGCCTCGTTGATGTACTTCACGGCCTTGTCGGCATTGCCTGTTTCCGATGTCAGCAGCGCGGCCATAAACTCCACCGGGTAGTGCGTCTTCAGGTACGCCGTCTGGTAGGCCAGCAGCGCGTACGCGCACGAGTGCGACTTGTTGAACCCGTAGCCCGCGAACTTTTCCATGAGATCGAAGATTTCTTTGCCCTTTTTCTCCGGAATCTTGTTCGTCGCACAACCCGCCATGAATTTCGCACGCTGCGCCGCCATCTCCTCTTTTTTCTTCTTGCCCATAGCCCGGCGCAGGATGTCGGCTTCTCCGAGCGAGAAACTCGCCAGGCAGTTGGCGATCTGCATCACCTGTTCCTGATACAAGATGACGCCATACGTTTCGTCCAAAATGTCCTTGAGCTGCGGGAGTTCGTAGCTGACCTTGGTCTTGCCATGCTTCCGGTCTATGAAGTCGTCGATCAGGCCGCCCTGAATGGGGCCGGGGCGGTAGAGAGCGTTGAGGGCCGTCAAATCTTCGATGCGCGTCGGCTGATAGCGCCGCAGGATGTCGCGCATGCCGTGCGATTCAAACTGGAAAATGGCGGTGGTGTCGCCGCGAGCGAAGAGCTTGTAGGTTTCGGCGTCGTCGAGAGCGAGATTGTCCGCATCGATCTTCACGCCGCGGTTCTGTTCAATCATGTGCACGGTATCGTGCAGCACCGTCAGCGTCGTCAGGCCGAGAAAATCCATTTTCAGCAGCCCGATGCGCTCCAGCGCATTCATATCGTATTGCGTGGTGATTTCGTCGCGGTTCGTCTTGTAAACCGGTATGACGTCGGTTAGAGGCCGCGGCGAGATGACCACGCCTGCGGCATGCGTCGAGGCGTGCCGCGCCAGGCCCTCGAGCCGCAGCGCTACCGCCATCAAATCCTTCAGCCGATCGTCGCTATTGACCGCAGCTTTGAGTTGGGGAGACTCGGCGAGCGCTGTCTCCAGTTCGATACCCAGCGTGGTCGGCACCAGCTTAGCCAGCCGGTCCACTTCCATGTAGGGAATGTCCATGGCGCGCCCAACGTCCTTGATCGCAGCTTTAGCCGCCATCGTTCCGAAAGTGATGATTTGCGCAACGTTTTCCCGCCCATACTTCTGCGTCACGTATTCGATCAACTCGCCGCGCCGGCGCATGCAGAAATCTATGTCGATGTCGGGCATCGAGATGCGTTCCGGGTTCAAGAATCGCTCGAAGAGCAGGTTGTACTGCAGCGGGTCAACGTCCGTAATCCGCAGAGCGTAACTCACCAGGCTGCCCGCCGCAGACCCTCGCCCGGGTCCTACCGGCACGTCTTGCATCCGCGCATAGTGAATGAAATCCCATACGATCAGGAAGTAGCCCTCATAGCGCATCTTCTTGATCATTTCGATCTCGGAAGTCAGCCGCCGTTCATATTCCGAAAGCGGACTACGCAGCGCCCCTTGCTGCGCCAGCCGCTCCAGACCCGGCAGGCGCGAGGCAAAGCCTTCCCGCGCAACTTTGTCGAAATAGCTTCCCGCCGTATGTCCCTCGGGCACTTTGAATTCCGGGAACGGATTCGGGATGCGTTCGACTTTCACGTTGCAGCGATGCGCGATGTCCACGGTACGGCTGAGGGCATCCGGTAGTTCGCCAAAGACCTTAGCCATCTCAGCCGCAGTTTTAAAGTAAAACTGGTCGGTTGCAAACTTCATGCGATGCGCGTCGCTCATAGTCTTGCCCGTTTGAATGCACAGCAACACGTCCTGGGCATGCGCATCGTCGTGATGCAGGTAGTGGCAATCGTTCGTGGCGACCAGGGGAATGCCGGTTTCTTTGGAAAGCCGGACAAGCTCGGGGTTTACGCCCTTCTCGATTTCCAGACCCTGATCCTGAATCTCGAGGAAGAAGTTGCCCTTGCCGAAGAGATCACGGAGCCGGTACGCGTTCTCTCGCGCCAGATCGTATTTTTGTTCTACCACTGCCTCGGTCACCGGCCCGCGCAGGCACGCCGACAGAGCGATCAGGCCCTTGCTGTGCTTCGAGAGCAGGTCGTAGTCGATTCTCGGTTTGTAGTAGAAGCCTTCGAGAAAACCTGCGGAGACCAGCTTGATCAGGTTGTGATAGCCCTCGAGCGATTCGCACAACAGCACCAGATGGTTGCTGCCGCGTGTGCCGGGTTCGCCCTCGCCGCGTTCCTGCCCGTTGCTTCCGTTTCCCTTTTCGCCGCGGTCGTGGCGGCTGCCCTTCGCGACGTAGACCTCGCACCCGATGATGGGCTTGACGTCGCGCTTGCTGGCTTCATCGAAAAAATTGGCCGCGGCAAACAGATTGCCGTGGTCGGTGATCGCCACCGCTGGCATTTTCTGCCGGGACGCCTCATCGAGAAGCTCCGTGGTTTCGCAAGCACCGTCGAGCAGGCTGTAATCCGTATGAACGTGCAGATGAACGAACTGCGGTTGACCCATGGAACTCAATTCTAAAACTCTCGCGAGAGAATTGCGACACGCATTCTCACGTTTCCCACAGGCGCGGGAAACGCGCGCTCCGAATCAACACGCCGCTATTTACGGCCGCCGCTCTTTTTCGATGACGCGACATTCTTTCCGTGACTGGCGGGCGGGGCAGGCTTGACCGCGTGCTTTCCGGCCGCAACCCGGTCTTTGTGGTGGGCCTTGAGCGCGGCCTTTCCCGCCGCACTGCCGTGCGCCTGTTTCGTTGCTCCGCCCGCATCAGCCCCGTGTGGCTTGTCAGCGGCTTTCGACGGCTTCTTTTCTTTCTCTTTTTTCTTCGGTGCTTCCTTGATCCCGGACAACTTCCGCAGGATTTTTTCCCGCTCTTCCGTCGTCTTACCGCGGCCGGTGAGTTGCATCCCGAATACCTGCTCGACGATTTCGTCGAACTTTGCCCCGCGCGCCATGCCGAGAGCCTCGAGTTCGTTCGCTACAACGGGCAGCCCAATCCGAATTGGCCGCCACTTGTGCAGATAGGCGCGAATCTTCGAGAGCGCCGCCGAGTTGTTGGATTCTGCGAGCAGGTACGCCGTTTGGTCCAACGGCAGTTTTTCCAGGAAGCGGTACGCGTCGATCGGAGCGTTCATTTTTCGTCCGACCAGTTCCTTTTGCGCGTCCAAAGCCTCTTCTCCGAAGCTGAGAACCGTGTCCGCTTCCGCGGAACGGTATCCGGCCTTCGAGAGCACGCCACTCTGTTCGCGATCTTTGAGGCGTCCGAGAATCGCCAGGAGCATCGGCGTGGCCAGCCGTGGCCGGAACCCCGCCGTGAACAAGTCCTCCCGGGCCTTCAGCAAGCGCGTGATCGCGTCGTAATCCGGGTGACGCTTGGCAAGATTTGGATTCACGGCTTCGAGCAGATCGTGCTGTTCCCAGGCCTTCAGAACCACGGCGGGACGTTCCTCGCGCGCCAGCGCTCGCAATTCGCCTCCAGCATCCTCGGGCGCGATGGTGTGATGCAGGTCGCGCTCGATCGCCAGGTCAAACCATTCCTGCGTGCGACTCTCCGGTTTGAATCCCATGCGCGCGGAAAACCTCAGTACGCGAAGCAAACGCACCGGCTGGTTCGTAAAGCTGTGGATCGTTAGGGCGCGGACTTCCCCATGCTCGATGTCGGATAAACCGTTGGTCGGGTCCAGCAGTAAGCCCCGCGAAGCCGGATTCAGCGAGATGGCAATGGAGTTGAGCGAGAAGTCCCGCCGCCGCAAATCCTCCATAATGGTGGACCAGCGAATCTCCGGGCGTGTGCCGGGCCGCACGTAGTGATCGTCGCGCGCCGCGGACATACTGCCTTCAACATCCCCCGCAAAGAGCACTTCGATGTGCCTCAGCCTGTCGTCTTCCGACAAGATCTTTGCTCCGCCCTTCTCCAGCTCGCGGGCAATTTTGGAAGGATTGCCTTCGACGGTGAAGTCAAGGTCGCGAAGCGACGCCCCGGTGATAAGATCGCGCACCGTTCCGCCGGTAAGATACAAATTGAAGCCCAGCGCCGCGGAGAGTTCCTGCACGCGCATCATCACCGCGCGCTGTTCCGGCGATAGCCGGCTTTCCAACAAAAACATATAGTCTGGCATTGTTCCTTAACCTCCGAGGTGTCCGCGCGAACCGCCGCGGAGGCACCCTCTCTGGGTTCCCCAGGTCCGATCCGCTAAGCGCGCGGATGGTGTGCTTTGTAAATCTGTTTCAATCGTTCCTCGACAACGTGGGTATAAATCTGCGTCGTGGAAATATCCGCGTGACCCAACATGAGCTGCACCGATCGCAAGTCCGCGCCGCGTTCCAAGAGATGCGTCGCGAAGCTGTGCCGTAACATGTGGGGCGTCAACGCCATGCGCAAACCCGCCCGGCGTCCGTACGCAGACAGTATCTTCCAGACTCCGACGCGACTCAAAGCGGCACCCCGGCGATTCACGAACAGCGCCGGGTTACTTCCCCCTTTGGCCTGCCGGACCAATTCCGGCCGGGCCTCCCGAAGATACTTGTCTACCATGCCCAACGCCTTACGGCCGACGGGCACGATACGCTCCTTGTCTCCTTTGCCGATGCAACGAACGCACCCGGTCTTACTGTCGAGATCGCTCCCGCGTAAACCGATCAGTTCTGACACGCGCAGCCCCGTCGAATACAGGACTTCCAGCATGGCGCGGTCGCGCAAACCCAGAGCCGTTTTCGAATCGGGCTGACTAAGCAATCGCTCGATCTCCTCCAGCCGCAGGTAGCCAGGCAAAGACCTCCGGATCTTCGGCGACTCGAGATTGATCGACGGGTCCGCGGCGATCAACTCCTCTACCTGGGCAAAGCGGAAGAAATTTCGCAGCGTCACCAAATTGCGAGCCACCGTCCGGCTCTCCAGCTTTTGCCGGTAAAGCCCCGCCAAAAAATCGACTAGGTCGTCCCGGCTCACATCCTCGAGCGAAAGTTTTCGCTTCTGCGCAAAGACCTGAAATTTCCCAAGGTCCCGGCGATACGCGGAGGAGGTATTCACGGACAGTCCCTTTTCCACCTTTACGTGCGTCAGGAAAGACAAAATGGTCGCCGAAATCTCCATCAGGACTCCACGTACTCGGCGCCGCCGCGACCCCGCCGCAACGCAATTCCGTATACCTCTTCCGCCTCGCGACACCGGAATACCCACGCGAGCGCCAAATACAAAGCCGTCGCGCCAACGATCAGTCCGACAAAAACGGAGAGCTGAACCAGAAAGCGCGAATGGATCGTAAACGCCGTGTAATGCATCGCGAGCCAGCAAGCCACGCCCATAATCCCGGAACATACAAAGATTTTCGAAAAGGAGCGCACGATTTCACCTATTCCCAAAGCGCCGTAACGCAACCGGAAAATGATGAACAGCGCGAAGAAGTCGAAAAAGCAGGCGATCGCCGTAGCCAGGGCAGGTCCGCCGTTCTGCACTCGCTTGAAGAAAAACTGCAGAAAAACGATGTTCAGGACGATGTTGATCACCAGAGACATTCCCGCCACAATCACCGGGGTTTTCGTGTCCCGCGTCGAGTAAAACGCCGGGACGATCAGCTTCACCGACGCTAACGCCGGCAATCCTATCGCATAGTAGAGCAAGGCTCGCGCCGTCAGCCGCGTCGATTCGGCGAGGAACTGCCCGTGCTGGAACAGCATCCGCACGATCGGTTCGCGCAAAATCATCAGACCCAAAGCGGCTGGTATGGTAATGAAGGCCACAATTCGCACCGAAAACGTCAGCGTTTTCTTGAGCGCGTCGAAATCCCTCGCGGCGGCTTGGTGCGACATCATCGGGAGGATCGCGGTAGCTACAGCTATCGCGTAGCCGCCCAGGACCAGTTCCATCACTCGGTCCGCGAAATACAGCGCGGCTAAACTGCCAGCCGGCATCTTGGCCGCCGTCGCAAAACGCGTATCCACCAAGAGATTAATCTGCCCGATACCAATTCCGAACAACCGCGGGATCATTAGGCGTGCCACGTTCTTTATAGCCGGGTGCGAAAAGGAAATTCCGAAACTAAACCTCATCCCCTTTTCGATCAGCGCCGGTACTTGAATCAAGAATTGCAAGACGCCGCCAACCAGTACACCCACCGCAATCGATGTGGCCGGATCTTTGAAATACCGCCAAACCGCCCCGATGGAAAACAGAATTGTCGCTATGTTCAGGACCACCGGAGTCGCCGCGGGGAGTCCGAAGACATGAAAGCAATTCAAGATGCCCATGGCCAGCGCAGCCATCGAAATGAAAAACAGGTAAGGGAAAATAATTCGATTCAGAGGCACGGCCTGATCGCCGGCCAGATTTTTGCCCGAGAACAGATGAACCACGCCGGGTGAAAAGACCATCCCTAAAACCGTGATGACCGCGGCGACCAGCGCCAACGTCCAGAATAGACGGTTCGCGAAGTCCCAGACTTCTTCCTTGGATTTCTCCCGCATGTAGCCGGTAAAAACGGGGATAAACGACGCGGTCATGGACCCCTCGGCAACCAGTCGCCGGAAGAGGTTCGGGATGCGATAAGCGAGCGCGTAGGCGTCCGCCGAAATGGTGGTTCCAAGCAGCAGCGCAATCCGCTGATCTCGGACATAACCGAGAATGCGGCTTACGATGGTGATCAGGGAGATGATCGAGGCCGACTTGAGGATCTGCTTTTTTTCGGTCAACGGGCGGCGCTCCGGGGCCCTAACCCTAATGAAAACAATGAGTTGACAGGAAAACGCGCTTAACATAACATACATTGTGAAAATTGGCAAATAGCCGGATTTCGAGCGCACTTATTCCTTGAAAAACCGCACCCCAACCTCTACGCACAAGAAAGTTGTTGTGGTGCTCGCCGACAAGAAACCCCTGCGCGGGTACCTCAACCCGACCCGCTTGGGCCAAGCCGACCCTATTGACCTGCTCACCCCGGACGGCGAGCACGAGCAGATTCCCTTGGCGAAGGTCCGCTCGATCTACTTTGTGCGCGACTTCGCCAACGATTTTGAACCCGAGCGCAAGGCATTCCTCAGCCGGCCGAAGCTGGACGGCCTCTGGGTGCGCCTGCGATATAACGACAGCGAGACCCTCGAAGGCGTTGTTCCGAACGACCTCCTGTCCTTACTCGACAACGGCGTGCAGATTACCCCGCCGGATCTGAACTCGACGACCGACCGCATCTTCGTTCCTCGCTCCGCGCTCGCCGAGGTCACCGTCTTGGGCGTCGTTGGCATCGCCCGCCGCAAGCCTGCCGCCGCGGCCGTTGCCGCGCAGCCTCGCCTCTTCACCGAGTAACTTCGACCGTCTGTACTTCCCTCTTCGCGCTGTGCGAGACTCGCACGCAGTGAGTCAGGAGCTTCGTCCATGAAACTCTCCGAAGTCGCGCACAAGCTGGGATGCCGCCTCGAAGGCGCACCCGAAACCGAAATCCACGGCATCGCCGGAATAGAACATGCCGCGCCTGGGCAAATCACTTTTCTCGCCAACCGCCGCTATTTCCCTCTCCTGAAAACGACCCGCGCTTCGGCGGTGCTTGTCGAAGACGGCATCGCCCTGGAACGCGGACCGGGCCTGCCGCCGATTGCCGCGTTGCGGACGCCGAATCCCTATCTCGCCTTCGCGCACGCCATCGAACTTTTCTATCAGCCCCCGCGCTACGAACCAGGCATTCATCCCACCGCGATCATCGCCAAGAGTGCTCGCATGGGTGACGGCGCACATGTCGGGCCGTACTGTTTCATCGACGAAGACGTTGAGATCGGCCGAAACGCGGTGCTGCACAGTTTCGTAACGATTTACCGCGGCGCCCAAATTGGCGACGACTTCTTCGCCCACGCGCACGCCACCGTGCGCGAATTCTGCCGCATCGGTCATCGCGTGATTCTTCAGAACGGCGCAGTCATTGGGGGCGATGGTCTGGGCTTTGCCAAACAACAGGACGGCAGTTGGTACAAGATGCAGCAATCGGGTCCGGCCGTCCTCGAAGACGACGTGGAAGTGCAAGCGAACGCTTGTGTCGACCGCGCCACCGTCGGCGAAACTCGCATCGGTCGCGGCACAAAGCTGGACGATCTGGTCCTGGTCGGCCACGCGTCCCAGGTCGGCGCCAATACCATGCTCTGCGGCCAGGTGGGTCTCGCCGGCTCAACCAAGATTGGCAGTGGATGCATCCTCGCGGGACAGGTCGGCACCGCGGGCCATCTATCCGTCGGCGACGGCACGGTTATCACCGCGCAAAGCGGCATTCCCAATGATGTTCCGCCGCGCTCGCTCTATTCCGGCTATCCCGCTGTCGACAATCGTCAATGGCTCAAAACCATGGCCGCGCTCAACCGCCTGCCGGAACTCCAGAAGCGCGTCCGCGAACTCGAAGCAGAACTCGAGAAACTCAAGCCCCGCTAGCCTCGCGTCCCACAAGGAACCTCCAAATTTGTGGCTCCCGCCGAACAGTATAGGGTCGTGTTCTGCCCCAGCCATGGGTAGTGTTCCGGTGAGCGCGTTACTGGTACAGCTCGGCCGTCGCAAGAATTCCTGCCGTGTTTAGTCCTCCCGTCACGAGCACTGCTCCGTCCTTCAGCAAGGTAGCCGTGTGCAATTCGCGCGGAGTCTGCATGCTGCGCGTCCCCGTGAAAGTCCCGCTGGCGGGATCGAAATTTTCCGTGGCCGTGAGGATATCGTTGTTGGCGTCAACTCCTCCGACCACAAGGACCGATCCATCGCTAAGCAACGTCGCCGAGTGGAATGAGCGCAGGGTTTCCATACTGCCCATCGTCGGCGTGAAGTTTCCGGTGGTCGGATCGTATTCTTCCGCATTGGCAGTCGTTCCGCCTCCCGTCACAAGCACTTTGCCGTTATTCAGTAACGTCGCCGTATGATTCGCGCGCGCGGTCTCCATGTTCCCCGTCGTTCCCGTGAACGTCTCGCTGCCCGGATCGAAGACCTCCGCTGTCGCAACCCTCCCGAGGTACCCAGGACCGGGACACGTCCGTGCCCCGGTCTCAAGCGCCACCAACACCGCGCCCCTCACGAAGAATCTGCGAAGCGGAGATTCTCTTGGCTTCTCCTCTAGCAGTTGCCGTTGCGCTCAGTGATAGAGTTCAGCCGACGCGGTTGCTCCACCACATCTGGGAATGGAAGCTCTGCTACCGGTCACGACGACTTCCCCGTTTGGGAGCAGCGTCGCTGTATGCGATATCCGTGGTAGCAACATGCTTCCAGTCAAAGAGAACGTTCCCGTACCCGGATCAAAAAGCTCCGCGACGAAATTGCCGACGCCGAAACTGCCACCGCCGGCAACTAGCACCTTTCCGCTCGCCGACAGGGTCGCGGTGTGTTCGGAGTGCGCCGTATGCATGCTGCCAGTCGCGGTGAACATCCCCGTCGAGGCATTGTAGATCTCCGCACTTGTGAGCGCGACATGGTTTTGGTCAAGCCCGCCGCCAACCAGTACCGTTCCATTGGGCAGGAGAAGCGTTGCCGTGTGATTCCAACGTGCTGTTCCCATGCTGCCGGTTGGACTAAACGTGCCAGTCACCGGATCGTAGAGTTCTGCCGTGGAAACTGCGACACCGCCTCCGCCTATTCCTCCGGCCACTAGAACCTTTCCAGTCTGGAGTAGCGTGGCGGTGTGACCGAAGAGGGGGCCCGTCATGCTGCCAGTGGAAGTGAAGCTGCCGGTTCCGGGATCAAACAGCTCTGCGCTCATCCCGCTAGTCTCCCCTCCCGTGACTAAGACTTTTCCATCAGGCAGCAAAGTCGCGGTGTGATGTTGGCGCACCGACAGCATGTTGCCCGTGGCGGTGAAGGTGGCCGCGGCGGGGTCGAAGATCTCTGCCGATTGAAGAGGATTCGCGTCAAATCCTCCTGCCACCAGCACCTTGCCGTCTTGTAGCAGCGTGGCGGTGTGAGCGTAGCGGGAGCTCGTCATTGAGCCGGTCGCTGTAAAGGCCCCCGCTGCGGGATCGAACAGGTCTACGAGGTTGGTCACGACTGCAACGCAACCACCTCTCCGAACAGTCCTGTAACCGGTGATTCCCCCTGCGACTAACGCTTTCCCCGTGTTCAGGAGTGTCGCTGTATGGGCAAAGCGCGGAGTGGTCATACTCCCGGTAGGCAGGAAGCCCGATGGCACAACGGTGACGGTGGCTGGCACGCTTTTCGTCGGGTCCGCCACGCTAGTGGCAACTACGTGGAAGGTACCTTGCGCCGTGGGCGCTGCGTAATGGCCATTGACGTCAACCGTGCCGCCCGCTGCTCCTTCCGCTATGCTCCAGGTCACCGCTGTGTTAATTGCTCCCGTAACCCTAGCCACGAAGATTCGCATTCCACTCGGTCCCAGAGTGTCCGACGTTGGGAATATCGAGACCGCCACGGGCGGAACGGTGATGGTCGCGCTTCCGCTCTGGGTCGGATCGGCCACGCTGGTCGCGATTACGTGATAGGTCCCGACGACTTGCGGGGCGGTATAGACCCCCGCATTGGTGATTGAGCCACCCGCCGCGCCTTCCTGCACGGTCCACGTTACCGCCATGTTGGTTGCCGTGACCGTCGCCACGAACGTCTGCATCGCACCCAGGAACACCGTTGGCGCGGGTGGCGACACAACGACTGTAATGGGCGGAACGGTGACCGTCGCGCGGGCGCTCTGCGTCGGATCGGCCGCGCTAGTCGCGATTACGTGATAGGTCCCGACGACTTGCGGGGCGGTATAGACCCCGGCGCTGGTGATTGAGCCGCCTGCCGCACCTTCTTGCACGGTCCACGTTACCGCTATATTGGTTGCTGTGACCGTCGCCACGAACGTCTGCATCGCACCTAGGAACACCGTTGGCGCGGGCGGTGACACCATGACGGTGATGGGCGGAACGCTGATGGTCGCGGTTGCGCTCTGGGTCGTATCGGCCACGCTGGTCGCGACTACGTGATAGGTCCCGGCGACTTGCGGGGCGGTATAGACCCCGGCGCTGGTGATGGAGCCCCCCGCCGGGGCTTCCTGAATAGTCCACGTTACCGCCATATTGGTTGTTCCTACGACGTTCGCCACGAACGTCTGCGTTGCACCCAGAAACACCGTTGGTACCGGCGGGTTGACCGTGACTGCGACCGGAACCTTGATGGTCGCAGTTCCGCTCTGGGTCGGATCGGCCACGCTGGTCGCGACTACGTGATAGGTCCCGGCGACCTGCGGGGCGGTATAGACCCCGGCACCGGTGATTGAGCCGCCCGCCGCACCTTCCTGGACGGTCCACGTTACCGCCGTATTGTTTGTTCCTGTGACGTTTGCCATGAACGCCTGCATCGCGCTCAGTGACACCGTTACCGGCGTCGGCGAGACATTGACAGCGATAGCAGCGGTCTGTGTGCCGCCACACCCTACTGTCAAACAGAGCAACGCGAGCAGTCCAACTAACGCCAATCTCTTGCTTACGGACGGTCCAAGAGATTCTCTGATTTTAATTCCTGCAAATTTCATTGTCCTTCTCCCCTGGCACTCATGGCCGTGACATCGCCTCAAGATCGCATTCGTCGTGCACTGCCACGATTCGGGCAATGGGGCGAAAACGTTGCTGAGCAGCTTCAGTCCCAACGGCCCGAAAATACGGCGTGAGGCGCAAAGTAGTCTTAATTCAGAAAGGGGGCAATGTGTGGAGAGTACGTATTGGGTTAGTTCTTGGTGAGGAGCCAGGTCTCTGAAAAAGAAGGGTTTATCGACCGCGCGAGAGAAAGAGATTTTACCGCATCCCGTGTGACGAAGCTGGTAGAATCCAGCGGTGTTGATGTTTGCTGGTGGTTAATGCCCACCCTTCCACCCATCTCGTCCAGCATTTGCTTTGGCCCGTTCGAGTTGGACGCGGCGGCAGGCGAACTCCGCAAGGCTGGCATCCTCATAAAGCTACAACCGCAACCATTCCGTCTACTCCTGCTCCTGGCAAAGCGCGCTGGGGCGGTGGTGACCCGCGAAGAAATCCAGACGTGCCTATGGAGCGAATCGACATTCGTTGATTTCGAGCATGGCATCAATTTCTCCATTAACCAAATCCGAGGCGCCCTAGCGGACAGTGCTGACGAGCCGCGGTACATAGAGACCCTGCAGCGCCGTGGTTACCGCTTCATCGCGACCGTGGAGTGCTTGCCAGAAAGTGTGAGACCCAAGCCGAGCGTTGCGGCTGCGGGCGCCCCACCATGGCGCTCCGCTTTAGTTGCCGGTTCACTCGCCATTCTTCTGGTGGTGGGCTATTTAGCCTGGCATCGGATCCGTCCCCCCGCTCTCGCATCCCCTGGCAGGATCATGTTGGCGGTACTGCCGTTCCAGAATCTCACTGGTGACTCGCAGCAGGAGTACATAACTGACGGCGTGACCGAGGAGATGATCACCCAGCTTGGGCGCATGCAACCGGAACGACTCGGGGTTATTGCGCGAACTTCGGTGATGGGCTACAAGCACGGCGACGCGCGGATGGACCAAATCGGCCGTGAACTGGGCGTGCAATATATTCTTGAGGGCAGCGTGCGGCGCGATGGAAGCCGTATGCGCATCACCGCACAGCTTATTCAGGTGAAAGACCAGAGTCATCTATGGGCCCGGGAATACGAGCACAGTTTGAAGGACCTCTTCGCGCTGCAGGATGACGTGACCGCGGCGGTCGCTCAAGAAATCCAATCACGGTTGGCCCTTGAGCCCCGAAACCGCGCGGGGCGCAGTCATCGCGTCACTCCGGAGGCCTACGACTCCTATCTTCTGGGACGCTACAGCCTGAACGGGCGAACCGCAGCGGGACTCCACAATGCCCAGACGTATTTCAATGCGGCGATAGCCGCCGACCCGGACTACGCCTTGGCCTACACCGGCTTGGCGGAATCTTACTTTCTGATGGCTGCTACCGGCGGTTCCCTGCAAGCCGTAAGCCTGCAGGCGCGAACCGCGGCAAACAAAGCGCTCGCCATTGATCCTACGTTGAGCGAACCTCATGCCCTTCTGGCGGTGATTGCACAGAACCACGACTGGAATTGGGAGGAGTCCGAACGCGAGTACAAGCTGGCCATGACCATGGACCCCAATGACGCCACCCCGCATCACTGGTATTCCGCAGGCTTGGCGGTAAGGGGTCGTTTCGATGAATGCTTTCGTGAAAACGCAATTGCCAGGCAATTAGATCCCTTGTCGTTGCTGATACGGGCTTCGGAAGGAGAATATCTCTATCTGGCGCGGCGGTACGATGAGGCCCTAAGCAAGTTGAATCGAACCCTTGAAATTGATGCCAACTTTGCCCCGGCCTATTTTATGCGAGGTCTTGCGTACGAGCAGAAGGGGAAGTGGCGGGAGGCTCTAGCCGACCTGGAGACAGCCAGACGCCTGGACGACACTCCGCAGTACGCCGCGTTGTTAGGGGAAGCGTACGCACTGTCGGGTGACAAGCCTCGCGCCAGACAAATTCTTCTTGAGCTGCAAGCCCGCGCCAAGAGCGAAGATGTAAGCGCTCTGCATCCGGCCCTCATTTATGCCGGGCTTGGGGAGAAAGACGCGGCCTTCTCGCAGTTGGAGCGAGCCTTCCAAGAACGCGCCACCTATCTCCTGGGGCTGAAAACCGCCGCCATCTATGACCCGCTGCGCTCCGACCCGCGCTTTGACGACCTGCTGAAACGCATGGGCTTGCCGAAGTGACGCTTCCTCGCTTTCTGGAATGACGTCCACCCGGACGTCCCCGTCCTCCTCTAAGCCAAATCCGAATACGCCAAACTGCAATAAGCGTTTGAAGGTAAGCTCCGTGTGGAGCCCAGCTTAACGGATGTTGGGGAACCACCCTATCAGTTATCCGGCGTGGCTGCAGCGGGCTAACTCCCGATAAGCGGAAACTGCAAATCCGCTTCTCCGGTTAGCGCGTCATCGGTCACTCGTCTGGCGACATACCCTTCTGGGTTAGTTCGCGATTCATGCTAGCATTCAGCAACGCCGAAGGGACGGTGTTGCGATGCGAAAACTTTCGTTGTTTCTGATTGTCGTCAGCATGATTCTTGCTGCCGTCAATGCCCCTTGTCTGGCCCAAGACTTTAAGCCGTATCCAGGCGCCAAACTGGATGAAAAATCTAGTCGCGAGGCATCGGCGGCGGCCCCAGGCAAACAGTCGGAGGTGTACACGACGGGTGATGCCTTTGAAAAGGTATATGCGTTCTACAAGGGCTTGTACAAGGAATACACGATGCCCAGCTCGTCCCCAAAGCTACCCTCTGGACAACAAATTAAATGGGCCTTTTTCATCCTTGACGGAGGAAAGGATTTGGCGAGTTCTAAATACTGGATGAAAATTCAGCGACCCTATGTTGGTGGCGCTGATGGGCAGGACATTCGAGACATCACCGTTATCCAGACAGTTCGGTCGAAGTAATCAGCCTCGACTCTGGCGCCGCTCATGGTTCCAGTCGATGCTACCTTTCGGCTGATGTGAACAACGTTCGGCATTTTTTGAACTCCCGGTGCACACCAACCTCCACTGCGGTTTCAATTTGACTCCAATTGACTCTTAGAGCCGATGGCCACTCCCGACAAGTCGGTTACCGGGCAAGTCTCCCCAATAGCCGTTTTCTGAAGCCAGAACTTCTGCAACAGGAGATAGCAGTATCTCTTCAGATGAAACGCGTGGGCGCCTACATTGACGCTCAAGCGCCACTCACTTATCATCTATCATCGCCTTCCTACGAACTGCTGTATCCAAAGTCAATCGGCCCGACCTCCAATTCTTCTGTGGGTGCAAAATGGTCTCGGCAAAGTCTCTCGGAGCGTGCCTGTTAGTCTGGCTTGTCTCCTCCTCGACTCTCAGCGTCCACACGAATGGTCAGACTGCGCCGGCGGAGTTGCTTAAGCCTGAGGTTGTCCTCCAAGTCGGCCATCGCCGCGCCATTCGCTCCGTCGCCTTCAGTCCCGATGGCCGCTGGCTGGTATCGGGCGCGAAGGACAACACCATCAAGATCTGGGACGTGGCCACCGGGCGCTTGTTGAGAACGCTTTATGGCCACGGAAGCCCGGTGAACGCTCTCGCCGTGAGTCCCGACGGAAAGCTTCTAGCATCCGGCAGCGGAAATACCTACGACACGCGCTACGCTAAATTGTTTTTCAAGGGCGGCCAGGTTGGCGGCCAGAAAGAGGACACCGCCATCCGCTTGTGGGACGTACTCACCGGCCGCCAAGTGCGCGTCCTGCAGGGGCACGCGCTTGCCGTTATGGCCCTTGCTTTCGGGCGGGATGCCCGCACGCTCACATCCGCCAGCAGCGATTCCATCAAAGTGTGGGACCTCGCTTCGGGCAACGAAGTCCGCTCTATGGGTGTTTTTCCTCTCCCAAAGGGTCTCTCACCAGGGGCTGCGCTAGGTGCCAATGTGCTGAGTTTGAAGAGTTCCGATGTGCACAAGTGGGAGAAAACCTTCGAAGCCCTCGCTACGGAAATCCTGATCAGCGCCGGAGGAGAAGTGGTGGCGGCAGGGCTGCCGGGAAAGAAATTCCGGCTCTTCGACGCCCTTGCTATGCGGGAGTTGCGGGAAGTAAGCGCAACGGTGAGGCCAGAAACACGGGGTTCCTTGGTGTTGAGCCGCGACGGCCAGTGGGTGGCATACATCAAGAATGAGAAAGAAGTTGCCGTCCAGAGTGTGCGCAGCGATAAGGACGTGTGGCGCTCGCCGATTTCTACATCGAGTCACAATGTTTTCGTCTGCTTTACTCCCGACGGACAGGCGGTGCTGACGGAGTTGCTTGACGGCAACAAACGGGTTTTGCAGCGCTGGTCCAGCTCCAGCGGTAAACCGCTTGGGCAGGTGACCATCGATGACGACCGCGCTAGCCGCTTGATCGCTTTTGCTCCCGACGGCCGATCGCTGGCTATGGTCGCGCGCGGCGACCATTCCCTGGAGTTGCGAGATGCCGCCACAGTTCAATTAGCACGCGTCTTCGGAAACGCCGGAACCCGCCCGCACGGCGCCGGACAAGAGGATGCCGCGCTTCGCAAGCAACTTGTGGAATTCGGATTGACGCAATCGGGAGAATTGGACGAGGCCGAAGAGGAGGTCGGCGATTTCTCTTCCACCTATCGCGCCGACGAATCCGTTACCTTTACTCTGGATAGCAGGTGGTTATTGACCAAGCGCGGGAGGATCGCGGATCTGTCCACCGCTGTGTGGGACACCTCGACGGGCACGCAAGTGCAGGATTTAGCCGCGACCCAATTTAAGGAAATCGGAAACCCGGACCAAAGCCCGGATGGCCGTTTCCGGGTTGCTCCGCAATACGAGGCGGAAACCACAGGGATAGGCAAAAACTTCGACGTAACCAAGAATTTCAACCCGTTTAATGTCTCACGGAAAGATATCAATCCAAATGCGCAACGCATCAAGCTCGTCGATGCGCGCAGCGGACACAAGTTGCATACCTTTGACGTCGGTAACGGAGAGATTGGGCGCATACCCGCTGCGGGTTTCAGCCTGGACGGTTCGCGGATCGCCATAACCGGTTACAAGAATTGGGGCGCCAAGGTTCGCCCGGAGATTTTTGTCTTCGACTCAGCAGCCGGAAAAAAGATAGCGGAATTCAGCACTCCCGAGGACGATGAAAAGGGGCCCGCAACTGCTCTGGCCATCAGCCGTGACGCGCAGGTTGTGGCCGTGGGATACCGCAACAAAACCGTGGAGCTGATCGATGCCACCAGCGGGAAAACTTCCCTGAGCATTCCCCACGCCGGCGGAACCACGGCTCTGAGTTTTAACCCCGATGGCCGCTTGCTCGTGGTGCTCGGCAAGGACGGCGATGCCTACCTTTTCGACGCCCATGCCGGACAGCTTTTGGCAACGCTTATTAGCGATGGCAACGGTGAATGGCTGGTGGTCGCGCCGGACGGAAAATTTGACGGCTCCCCGGGTGGTTGGAAACAGATGTTGTGGAGATTCGCCGGTGACACCTTCAACGTGGTTCCCGTGGAAACTTTCTTCAATGAGTTCTACTACCCGGGGCTGCTTTCCGAAATCATCGCCGGGAAGAAGTTGCGCGCGACTCGCGACTTTGCGCAGCTCGATCGCCGCCAGGCTTCGCTGCAAATCGAAGTGGATGGCGCTCCTCCTACCGCGGCGGTGAATAGCCGAACTATCCGAGTGCAGGTGAAGGTGGCGGAGGCGAAGGCCGACGTGGACCACACGCAAGGTTCGGGCGTCCGCGACGTCCGGTTGTTTCGCAACGGATCTCTAGTAAACGCGTGGCGCGGAGACGTGCCGCTGGATGCCCAAGGCCAGGCGCTGCTGGACGTGACCATTCCCGTTGTGGCCGGGCCCAACCGTTTGACCGCGTATGCCTTCAATCAGGACAACATCAAGAGTCCCGACGCCTCCTTCCTCATAACCGGCAGCGCGGCCTTGAAGCGTGCCGGTACCGCCTACGTCCTGAGTGTCGGAATCAACGAATACAGCAACGCGGAATACAACCTGAAGTTTGCGGTGGCCGATGCCGAAGACGTTTCCACCGAATTGAAGGCGCAGCAACGCAAGGTGGGCGTGGCTGGAAAAGTGGAAGTGGTGCCCTTGCTGAACTCCGATGCCACCAAGAAGAACATTCTGTTGGCGTTGCGGCGCCTGGCGGGGACAGACATCGAGGCTCTACCCGCGGGCGCTCCCGCTGTGTTGGACAAGCTGCATCCAGCGCAGCCCGAGGACGAAGTGTTTATCTATTTCGCCGGGCATGGTGCGGCGACCGATCAGCGTTTCTACCTCATTCCCTATGATTTGGGCTACGCGGAAAGTCGCGCCGGATTGGATCAAGCCGGCTGGATGTCGATTGTGGATCACAGCATTTCCGATCTCGAGTTGGAAGATGCCTTGGAGAAAGTGGACGCGCGCGATTTGATCCTGGTGATCGACGCTTGCAATTCGGGGCAGGCACTGGAGGCCGAGGAAAGACGCCGCGGTCCGATGAACTCCCCGGGCCTGGCCCAATTGGCATACGAAAAGGGCATGTATGTCCTTACGGCTGCACAAGGGTATCAGGCGGCTCTTGAGGTCAAGGAGCTCGGGCACGGTCTGCTGACTTTTGCCTTGGTCGAAGAAGGCCTAAAGACGCTGGCAGCCGACAAAGCTCCCAAGGATGGAAAGATCGTCGCACGCGAATGGATGGATTACGCCACCGTCCGCGTACCGGAGCTGCAGGAAGCGCAGATCGATGCCGCGCAGAAGCAGGGGCGTGCGATTTCTTTCGTGGAAGACGATCGTGCCACACGGGGCGGAATAAATCGGGGCTTGCAACGTCCCCGGGTTTTCTACCGGCGGGAGCCCGATCCTGATCCAATAGTCGTCGCCAAGCCATAGGAAAAAGGTAAACAACGTTCACGCGGCGAACGGGCCAGATAACTCCTGATTAGCGCGCTAATCGGACCATTCCATTACTGACCCACTAGCCAGCCATATTTTCTCTGGACACCGGGGTCACTATCGCGGTATAGTATCTCCAAGTAAAACTGCGAAGAAAATTACGAGGACGCCGCGCCCGCAGCCTGTTTTCTTTTCGCGATTTGAGAATCAAACCGACCTGCGCCTGTAAGTCCCTTTAGAATGAACACTTGTAAAAGTGTATCAAAACAAAGGACTTTAACTCTCTTTAGAATGAACACTTATGAAAAACAGGGGAGGGGGAGTATCAACCTGTATAACACTTGTGCGTCACAATCCCAGCCAAACGGCTGCGGCCAGCCCGCAATTCACGAAGCGGCGGCTGAACGAGTCTATGTGGCAACGTCAGGGCACGACTTCAGTCGCGCCGTAGGCGCTCGCGATTCAACCCGGCTTCAGTCGCTGCGCGCTGGTTTGTCAGGTTGCTACACAGGCTCGAAAGCCCCAGGAAACCCGCTGGGCCGCTGGTCCGGCGGCAACCCTGCCGCCATCGCATCATGCACGCGCTGATTCAGCACATCGCGTTCCTCGAACGAATACGCGGACGCATCAATGGGCTCGAGAAACTCCACCAGTATCTCTCCAGGATGAATCACCAGCGAACGTTTCTCCATTACCCGATGCGCCCCCGAGCAAGCGATCGGCACGATCGGCACGCCTGCTTTGATGGCCATCACCACCGCGCCCTTCTTGAAATCCTG
>JBGOVR010000069.1:0-22937 GCA_041478205.1 Candidatus Acidiferrum sp. | reverse complement strand
TTACGGCGACGACCGGCGCACGCAGATCGTGGACAAGGTCGACGAGATCAAGCTCGAAGACCTGATCGCCGATACGGAGATGCTGATCACCGTCAGCCACGCGGGCTACATCAAGCGCACGGCGGCGGACACCTACCGGCACCAGTCGCGCGGCGGCAAGGGGCGCATCGGCGCACGCACCAAGGAAGAGGATTTCGTCGAGCACCTGTTCATCGCTTCGGCGCACAGCTACATTTTGCTGTTCACGTCAAAGGGACGGGTCTACTGGCTCAAAGTGTACGAGCTGCCGGAAGCCGCGGCGGCCACACGCGGCAAGGCCATCTCGAGTCTGGTGAAATTCCAGGAAGATGAAAAACTGACGGCGCTGGTGGCCGCGAGAAATCTGGAAGAAGAGGGCCAGTTCGTCTTCATGGCCACGAAAAACGGCACGGTGAAGAAGTCTACCTTGACGGAGTTTTCCAACCCGCGCTCGACCGGCATCATCGCCATCAATCTGGATGGCAGTGACGAACTGATCGGCGCGAAGCTCACCGACGGAAAGAAGATGATTTTCCTGGCAAGCCATGAGGGCCAGGCGATTCTCTTCCGCGAGACGGAAGTTCGCCCCATGGGCCGCGCCGCCGGCGGCGTGAACGGAATGGACCTGGACAAGGAAGACCACGTGGTGAGCATGGACGCGGTCCAGCCGGACTTTGAGATCATCGCCAAGGAGCGCAAGAAGGAAACCCAGAACCTGGAAGAGCTGGAAAACGAAGATATCAAGGATTCGCTGACGACCCTGATGCTGACGGTGGCCGAAAAGGGCTTTGGGAAACGCACGCCGCTGGCGGAATACCGCATCACGTCACGCGGTGGCAAGGGCGTCGTAAACATGAAGACGACCGACCGGAACGGCTTCGTAGTGGCCACGCTACAGGTGACGGAAGAGTCCGACGTGATGATCATCGGGCACAACGGGAAGGTGATCCGCGTGCACGCCAACGAAATCCGCGAGGCGGGGCGCTCGACGCAGGGTGTGCGCCTGCTGCGGCTTGACGACGATGATTCTGTCGCCGCCGCGGCGGTCCTCCAAGAGGAAAACGAAGAGGAGAAGAAGTAGCACTCCCAGAGACGCAGTTCCACCTCGGAAGGGTGGACCCGCGCGTCCCACACGTCTCCGGGAGGGTGCTGGAGGCCGCCGCAAGGATGGAATGACATGGCGTTCTATTCTTGGCGCCTCTTCCCAATTCTTCAGCGAAGTGATTCCAACAGGTCCGTGGATTTTCGCTTGGCCTTCGCTTTTTTTGGGATATACCCCCCGTTGCATGGCAAAGAGTGCGTAAACTGCTGATTTATATAAACTTACGACGTTACCGTTGCGGCAAAGAGCGTGTAAGTGCATGTAAACAGAAGAGTTAGATAAAGCTTAGCAACATTTTGAATTAGGGTCCGATCAGAAGTCGTTGCCCAACCTCGAAGAGCCTGCAGTCCTGAGTACACCCTACCCCCCTGTTTTTGCATAACGATATGAAACGATGGGGCTTATGTTGTCACTGTGTGCAACGATATGACTCTAAGGCGCTTACAGGACACGTAACGCAACATTGTTGCAAGGGTTGGACTAGTACGAATCGAGCGCGAGTTTCTACCCGAGTATCGTAGCAGAGGAGTAATCAGAGGTCAAGGGAAATTTTCAGCGCGTGGACATCGGTGGTTCGCATGGCCTCGGGCGGAAGTAATCGGCGCGGTTTCAGGGGAATGACGCGTGGTGTTAGAATGCGAGGCCTTATGAAAATCACACGGCGTGTTTTGTTGTGTTTGTGCGTTTTGGCGGCACCGGCAGTCCTGTGGTCGTGGCCGGGGAAGCAGGCCGGGACGGGCAAGGGGCAGTATCTCGCTTACGTCGGTACTTACACTACGAAGCAGAGCAGCAAGGGGATTTACGCGTACCGCTTTGATTCGGCGACAGGGCAGCTCACGTCGATCGGGTTGGCGGCGGAATCGACGGACCCGTCGTTTGTGGCGGTGCACCCGAGCGGAAAATATTTGTATGCGGTGAACGAGGTGGGCGAGTTCAATGGATTGAAGAGCGGGGCGGTGAGTGCGTTTGCGATCGATCCGAAAAGCGGGATGCTGAAGGTGCTGAACCAGGTTTCCACGCACGGAGCGGGGCCGTGTTTCGTGTCGCTCGATAAGGCGGGGCGGTTCGTGCTGGTGGCGAACTACGACGGCGGGAGCGTAGCGACGTTTCCGGTGCATGACGACGGGAGTCTCGGGTTGGTGGCGGGATTCGTGCAGCATTCCGGCTCGAGCGTAGACAAAGAGCGGCAGGAAGCGCCACACGGGCACTGGATCGGGGTGTCGCCGGACAATCGCCTTGCGCTGGCCGCGGATCTGGGGCTAGACGATGTGCTGGTGTACCACTTCGATGCGTATAAGGGGTCACTGACACCGAACGATCCGGGGTACGCGCGGGTCATTCCTGGGTCGGGGCCGCGGCACTTCGCGTTTCATCCGAACGGGAAGTTTGGGTACGTGCTGAACGAAATGGCGTCGACGGTGACGGCGTTTTCCTATCAGGCGCAGACGGGTTCTTTGTCGGCGCTGCAGACGATCGCGACGGTGCCGAAAGAGTATTCGGGCGTGAAAGAGGCGGCGGAAATCGCGGTGCATCCTTCGGGGAAGTTTTTGTATGCGTCGAACCGGGGGACCGCCAACAGCATCACGGTGTTCACGATTGATGCGGCGAAGGGAACGCTGAAGCTGGCGGGTGAGGTTTCGACAAAAGGGAAGACGCCGCGGAATTTTGTGATCGATCCGACTGGAGCGTTTCTGCTGGCTGCGAATCAGGACTCCGGAAATATCGTGGTGTTTCGCATCGATCCAACAACAGGTGGCTTGACGCCTACGAGCCAGACCGTGGAAGTGCCCGCACCGGTCTGCATAACATTTGTGCCCGCTGAATAGCCCATCGCGTTAGAATCCACGTCCAAGAGGTGACCGATGCACTGGACGCGGTTCCTGCTTGCCGTGGTGGTATCTGGATTGGCGACGTCGATGACGGACTGGCTCTTCATGGGCGTCCTGTTTCACAAGAAATATATCGACACGCCGGAAATCTGGCGCAACAAACCGGGTGAGAGCGAGACGGGCGGCATCATCGCGTCTTCGCTGGTGGGAGTGGCAAGCTGCGCGGCTTTCATTTATCTCTGCATCTGGACCGGTGTGCTCGCTACGCACGCCGAGCTGCACCTGGCAGGCATCGCGTGGCTTGCTGGACCGGTGCCGATTATTTTCAGCAATATCGTGTGGATCAAAATGCATCCGCTGCTCGGTGTGTCGCATTCGCTCGGTTGGCTCGCTCGCTTTGTCGTCACCGGCCTTATCGCCGCATGGTTGTTGTAGCACGGCGTTTAGGCGGTGCTCTTCCTAGGTTTCACCGACCAAGTTTGCAATCGTACCGGCTGAACCCTGTGCCACTGGAAAGCGCGGCTCGTTCCGCAGGAATTACGTTACAATCCCACCTTCACACTAAAGCGAGCCAGGAGAAACAAATGATTCAGAGCAAGAGAACAGGTGTGAGCGCAGTGTGCGGGTTCGGGATGCTGCTATTTTTTGCCGCAGCGTGCTTAGTAGCCCGCGCTGACGAAGCTGTTCCTGCCCGCGACGCGAAGCAGGCGGTGGACGAGGCTTACACGGCGAAGATGCGCAAGTACACCACGGCGCCTTACTTTACTTCGCCGCTGGTGGATTATTTGCCGGCGTCGAAGAATGTGCCGACTCCGGAGGCCGTGCTGGGCGATGTGGCTGGAGCGCCGGGGATTCTGCCGTATGCCGAGGATGTGTACAAGTACATGCGGATGCTGGAGAAGGCCAGCGCGCGGGTGAAGGTGTATTCGATCGGGACGACGGAAGAAGGGCGGGAGATGATCGCTGTGGCGGTTTCGTCGGAAGAAAATTTGAAACACCTCGACGAAAACAGGGCGCGGCTGGCGAAGCTTGCCGATCCCCGGACGATCAAGATGGAGGATGCGGAGGCCGACCACATCGTGGCGCAGGCGACTCCGGTTTACTACATCACGGGAACGATTCATTCTCCGGAGACTGGAGCGCCTACGGCGTTGATGGAGCTAGCCTACCGGCTGGCGGTGGACGAGAGTCCTTACATTCGGGAGATTCGCGAGGGCACGATCACGCTGATTACGCCGGTGGTGGAAGTGGACGGCCGCGACCGCATGGTGGACCTGTACCGATGGCACCTGGCGCACCCGAAGGATTTTCATCCGCCGCTGATTTACTGGGGCAAATACGTGGCGCACGACAACAATCGCGACGCCATGGGGGTGACTCTGAAGCTGACGGAAAACGTGTTGAATACTTACGTGGGCTGGAAAGCGCAGGTGTTGCACGATCTGCATGAGTCCGTGCCCTATCTCTACGACAACACGATTGGCGATGGCCCGTACAACGCGTGGATCGATCCAATCCTGGCCGACGAATGGCAGATGATCGGGTCGCGAAACGTTGCGGACATGACTAAGTTCGGAATGCCGGGCGTTTTCGGGCATGGAGATTTCGACACCTGGTCGCCGGGCTACTTGATGTTCATCGCGGCGATGCACAACGGAATTAGCCGGTTGTACGAGACGTTCGGCAATGGCGGCGCGGATACCGAGGAGCGCACGCTGGAGCCGGAAGAGTACGCGCGGACGTGGTACCGGCAGAATCCGCCGCTGCCAAAGACGCTGTGGTCGCAGCGCGACAACAACAATTACGAAGAGACGGGACTTTTGACGTCGCTGCACTACTTCAACGAAAACAAGCGAATGTTTCTGAAGAATTTTTATCTGAAAGCGAAGCGGTCCGTTTTGAAGCCGAGCGAGGAAGGGCCCGCGGCTTATGTTTTGCCCGCGGACGATCCGCGGGCCGAATTGCAGGCGGAATTGCTGCGCGTGCTGCTGAAGCAGGACGTCGAGATTTCGCGGGCGACGGCTGCCTTCACCGTGGCGCTGCCTGCGAGGAAGGCCAAGAAGCTTGCTAAGGGCGAAGAGTCCAAGGAAGCGAAAAAGGACACGGCGCCCACCACGCGTGAGTTTCCCGCGGGAAGCTACATCGTGCGCATGGATCAGCCTTATTCGCGCATCGCGGACGCGTTGCTGGACTACCAATACTGGAGTCCGGAGGATCCTCAGAAGACGCCCTACGACGACACCGGCTGGACGTTCGGGGAGTTGTTCGGTGTACAAGTAACCCGCGTGAGCGACGCGAAAGTACTCGGTACCGCGATGGAACGCGTGAAGGAGGTACGTGCGCCGGGCGGAGTGCGGGGCGAAGGCGCCACATTCGTCATCAACAACAGCGCGGAGCCGGGGCTGGCTACGCTGCGCTACAAGTTAAGGGATGCTGCGATGGAAGCCGCGGAAGAACCATTCGAGGTGAGCGGAAAAAAGTTCAATCGCGGTTCGATTGTCGTGCGCAACGTTGGCCGGGCAGACCTGGACCACGCGACGGCCGAGGTGGGGTTGCAAGCGATTGCATTGGAAACGGTACCTAGCGTCAAGACACATCCCATGCGGGCTGCGCGCGTCGCTCTGGTGCATACGTGGCTGAGCACGCAGACCGAAGGCTGGTGGCGGCTCGCACTCGATGACATGAAGATTCCGTATGAGTACCTCAGCACGCAAACGGTGGCGAAAATCGACGACCTCAACGCGAAGTATGATGTCATCTTGTTTCCGCCGGTCGGGTATATGGCGTCGCCAACGGCGATCATCAACGGCATGCCGACGGAGTGGGGAAACCCCCTGCCTTGGAAGAACACACCGGAGACGCCCAACCTGGTGGGCAAAAATGATTCGACGAAGGATATGCGTCCGGGGCTCGGTTGGACAGGCGTGGCGCACTTGCAGGCGTTTGTGGCCAAGGGCGGCGTTCTTCTTACCGTGGCGGACACCTCGAGCTTTGCGCTTTCGATTGGCCTTGCGGATGGCGTCAGCGTGAGCGCCTCGCAGAAGATGAACATCGTCGGCTCGGTGGTGGGCACACGGCTCGTCGATGCCGCGAGCCCGATTGCTTACGGTTATGACGAGAAAGTTGCGGCATATTGCGACAACGGACCGATTTTTTCGCTCAGCAGCATCGCCGGGTCGCGTGGCCGGCGTCGCCGACTGGGAGCGGAGATGAATTCACGTCCGACGGGCCGCGGGACGATCGACGATCAAGATTTTGCCGTTGGGCGCCCGGGCGTTGAGGTGCCCGAAGAGCCTACATTGGAGATTTGGGAAAACCCGGTGGTCACCGACGAGGAGAAGCGCAACGGTTTCCGGGTGATCCCGCCGGCCCATCGCGCACGGGTCGTCTTGAGGTATGCGGACAGTCACGATCTGCTCATTTCTGGATTGGTCGAGGGTGGAGATGAAATCGCGCAGCATCCCGCTGTTGTGGATGTGCCTTCCGGCAACGGGCACGTGGTGTTGTTTTCGATTAATCCGGTTTATCGAGGGGAGACCCGGGGGACCTATTCGCTCGTGCTGAATACGATTTTGAATTTCGATAGCTTGAATGCGGGACGGAAGGTTGAGGAGAAATAGCGCGAGCGTCCTGCTGGCGTTTTTGGCGAGTTGGAGTACAATCCCGGCCAGATGGCTAGGCGCAAGGTGAAAAAGTCCGTGGTCAAGCGCAAGACGCGCTCCAGCAAGAGGGGCTCGGGCAGAGAGGCGAAGCTGCCCAAAGAAGCGCTCACGCTGATCGTGATCCTTCGCGCGAAGGAGGGCCAGGGATCACTGCTCGAAGCCGAGTTGCGTGCGATGGTGGGCCCGACACGCCGCGAAGACGGCTGCCTGACTTATGAGCTGCACCGGGGAGCCGATGCGCCGGGCGCGTTGCTGCTCCACGAAGTGTGGGCCAGCCGCGAGCATCACCGCCTACATACGCAGACCCCGCATTTCCTTCGCTGGAACGCGCGGAAAGACACCCTCCTGGTTTCTCGCGACGCTACCTTCTGGAAGCTTATCGTCTGAAGTTTGCGCGAGCCGGCAGGGATGCCCTTCGGCAACCTCACGACAAGCCGGCGCTACGAATCTGTTCCATGAGTTGGCTTAGCTTTCGGGTGGAGCGACGTAGTATCCCGGCCGGGCGCGCACTTTTAGTCCATTCTTGGCAAGCGTCACCTTAATTTCGTGGTAGCCCATGTCATTGGTGCCGGTGGGAGTGTAGCTCACGGAATATTGCGAGTGTAGCTCGCCACCAATTTCATCGATGGCCTTCTCGACCGAGCGGTCCTTAAAGGTGGCCAAGTGCGCGCCGCCGGTGCCTGCGGCGGCTACTTCGAGCGGGTTCGCGGTGATCTTGTCTTTGACATGCTGGACCGCCCAGATGACGGCCTGCATCAGGTTGCCGCTGCCGTAGCGGGCGTCTTCGGTTTCGGGCGTCTGCACCGTGCCCGGCTGAGGAGGCAGGCCGAACGTTCCCGGCGGGGTGACGTGGGGCGTCGTATCCTTGGGCGGGGCTTGCAGTTCCGCCCGCGTGGTGGAGAGGCCGACGCTGTAAATCGTCACGTTGGAAAGTTGCGCTTGCCGCAAGACCGCGCCGAACCGCGTGTCGCTGCCGGCATCGGTGGCCTCGGACAGGATCAACATAATGCGGCGGCGGCCGGGAGCATCCGCCGTGGGTAGAGGCCGTCCGCTGAGCATCTCCACGCCAATGGCCATCGCGTCATAGAGTTTCGATCCCGAGGTGCCTTGTTGCAGCTTGGTGAAGGTGTTTTGGATCTTGTCGTGGTTCGCTGTGAAATCCTGGAGCTTGTCGACGGAATCGTTGAAGCCTACGACGGCGGCTTCTCCGTTCGCCGCCATCACGGTTTCGGTGAGCAGGATGCCGGTCTTGCGTACCTGGGGAAGCAAGGGCGCAATGCGGGAGCTTGTTTCCACCAAGATCACCAGGGAAAGCGCGTCGCCGCCTAGATCGAAGTGGGTAATCTTCTGCTCGACGCCGTTGTCGGTGATGCGAAAGTCCTTGGCGTCCAGATTGTTGACCATTTGACCTTTGGCGTCGCGCACGGTTACAGGCGTGTTCACCAGCGTCACGCGGACGCCGATCTTTGGCTGGGGAGGGGCTTGCTGTATGGGGGCGCCGGGCGGCGGCGTAATGGGTCCAGACGGCGACTGCTGGCCTGACAGGGGCAGTACGGCCGCTAAGAGCGCGACTAGTGCCACGACCCGTGGCGGCAAAACCCGTGATCCAAGCGATGGCTTCATAGCGGGGCCTCCGTGCCCAGTGTATCCAATTCGACGCAGTTGCGGCGACAGGCGTTGCCGCGGACGGTGGCAATTCCTAGAATGAAGGTTCGCACTTTGGAGAACAATTCATGTCCCTAGGACACACCGCCAAACTAAGGCCGCAGCACGCACCCCATGCACCACACCAGGATCCGAAATTCCTGGAAAGCACGCCTGCGCGGCCCATTCGCATTTTGGCGGAATACCTGCATCCGCTGGTGCAGCTCAAGAAGGAGGGCATCGGCGACACCATCGTGATGTTTGGGTCGGCGCGCATCGAGTCGCATGAGACTTCCCTGGGGCGGCTCACGCGCCTTAAGAAGACCAGCGCGGCCAAGCTTCCGGCAGCGGAACGCGCCAAGCATCGAGCGGCGGTGCGGGACGCGAAGAGCGCTCTGGAGATGTCGCGCTACTACGAAGAGGCCCGGGAATTATCGCACCGTATTACGACTTGGGCGCTCACACTGGGACCGCGGCCGCGGCGCTTCGTGATTTGTTCGGGCGGCGGACCGGGGATCATGGAAGCGGCGAATCGTGGGGCCACGGAGGCTGGAGGCAAATCCATCGGGCTTTCGATTGAATTGCCGCACGAACAGTTTGCCAACGCGTACATCAGTCCTGAACTGAGTTTGAACTTTCACTATTTCTTTATGCGCAAGCTGTGGTTCGCGCAGATCGCGAAAGCGTTGATCGTTTTTCCCGGCGGCTTTGGCACGATGGACGAGCTGTGGGAGATGATGACCCTTCTCCAGACCGGAAAGCTTCCGAAGCACAACCTGATTATCATCTACGGCCGCAAATATTGGGATGAAGTGCTGAACTTTCGCGCTATGGTCCGCTGGGGCATGATCAATCAGGGCGAATATGAAATGCTGCAGTTCGCCGATACCGTGGACGAGGCTTTTCAGCGTATTCGCAGCGGCCTCGAGAAATACCACATGGAGTTGGATTCGGACTTGTAAGCTCTTGACGAACCGTCCCATTGCAGGCTCTGCCTCGTCCAGGTTTTTCCTCTGTCGCCCGGGGAACTTCTTGTATAGCGCCCACTCTTGCCCCGGGTTTATAGTGTTTGAGGCCCTCGGAACGTTTCCCCGAAAGACAGGAGAATCGGATGAAAATGAAACATCGATGGAGAAAGTACGGGTTTGGGAAATTAGTCCTAGCCGGCGCGGCCCTGGCCGGCTTTTTGCTGTTCACGAGTGCGCCCCAAGTTCGGGCAGATGAAGGCGAATGCCAGCATCGTCTGGCAAAAGCCGATCACCGGCTCCACGAAGCCGTGGAGCATCACGGCTGGGACAGCAAACAGGCGGAACACGCGCGCCACGAGTTGCACGAGGCTCGCGAGCATTGCTGGAGCACCTACCACAGGTGGTGGGACGAACATGAGCGCCGCTGGCATTCCGACCGCGATTGGGACGATGACCACGGCCATTCGCACTGATTGACAATCGCTCGAAAGAGCCGAAAAACGAAGAGCGCAGCGGGTCATCTGCTGCGCTCTTGCATTTGCAACCAACCGATAAATGACCCCTTTTGCCCGCCGCGACATTTTTGGCACAGAAGTGTTCTATGAATAGGACGCAAACCCCGGGTTCCGGCTAGGGAGGCGCTCCCAGGAGGATGTTATGCAACTGCATAAGCATCTGCTGAAATCCGTATTTGGCAAGGCGGCATTAGCTGCGGTATCGCTGGGTGGTTTTCTGTTCTTCGCGGGAGCTCCGAGTGCGCAGGCCCGCGACCGGGACGACTACCATCGCCCGGTGATCCGATACGACAACTGGCGCCTCCACGAAGCCAGGGAGCATCGCGGCTATTACAGCCCGCAGGCGAATTACTGGCGGCACGAACGGCGAGAAGCGTTCGAGCATGGCTGGCGGGACCGCTTCGGTTGCTGGCATCGCTACTAAGCTTCACGCCGGCAGAGAAAACAAAAACGGGGCGCACGTTGATGCACCCCGTTAGCATTTGTGGCGGAACAGAATTTAATGCGTTGTTACGGGCAGCTCCTCGGAAAAGACAGCTTCGAAGCGCCGCGTCTCGTCCCGATCGTGCAGCATCACTACGGGTACCACACGCATCGATTGATTGCACGAACGGCAGTTGGTCACTTCGCCCTGCAAATCTTGCAAAAAGCCATCCGTGAAATGATATTGCGTCCGCTCGCGACGGGCATTTTTCTGGCCCCGAGCGCCGCAGTGAGGACACGCAAACTCGACCTTGTCCTCCTGCGGATCGCGGTCCAGAGCGGCCCAGCCGGTGCGGCGCACGCCTACGGTTTCCACATTGCGCCGGTCCATGGGTTCTCGCCTCCTTAGATCCACGTCCACAAAGATGTGATGCACAGGAAAGCTACTTCGGTACAGTTCTAGTAAGGTTTTTATTTTCTGTAGCTTGTGAAACCTTCAGATCGTTCACCGAGCAAGACGCGCAGGAAATGAGCCGTTGGGACGTTCCCCGCCGAACCGGTCCGAGGGAAATTCCCGCCACCCCGCACTTAGGGAACTTGTCACTCACGGCGGTGTCAAAAGCAGTGAGGACGCGCGCAACCTCACATCCCTGCGAGCGCGGCGCCGGTCTCCTGTGAGAAGCACGCAGGAAGCCGGCGCCGCAAAATTCTTCCTGCTCACTCGCAGCATTCTTGTGTGGAGGTGTGTGATGTCTCTCGAGCTCCGACCCGTTGCCGGTGAAAGTGTGGGTTTCCTGAAAGGCTGCCTCGTCGACGGTGACGCGGAACAGCGGATGCGCGAGCGTCATGTGCGCCGCCACGCACTGGTGATCTCCGTCGCTTTGCAAAGTGCCGTGCTCGCTGCGCTTATTCTGGTTCCCTTGTTCGGCAAGCCGGCGCGAATCGCGTTTGCCAGTTTTATGCCGCTGCCTCCCTATCACCATTCGGGTGGCGCGACACGTCTAAACACGGCGCCCGATCTGCAGCGGCGTTTGAACCGCACTGTTTGCGTGACCTGTCCGCTACTTCACGCTCTGGCTCCGATTTCGAGCGTAAACAACGAACCTCCGCAAGAACCGTTGGAACCCGGCATTCCCACGGGCCCTGGCACAGGCCCCCAGTGTGCGGGCTGCATCGATATTGGCAGAACAGCAGACAGCCGCCCGCCACAACCACCTGTGGACACGCCTGCGAGGAAGGAGCGGCTCCACGTTACTCACCTCGATCCTGCGATGTTGATTCATCGCGTCGAGCCGGTGTACCCGACGCTTCCGAAACAGCTTGGCCGCGGCGGCCGTGTGGAGCTGCGAGCGATCATTGCGACCGACGGCACGATTCAGTCCTTGCAAGTGGTGGGCGGAGATCCGCTGTTCTATCAATCGGCGATGGATGCTGTTGGCCAGTGGCGCTATTTTCCCACCATGCTCAACGGTCAGCCCGTTGAGATCGACACCTACATTTCGGTCATCTACAGCATGCAACGTTGAAGCATCCGCACAGTCGAGAATGGACGGCGCAAAGAATTTTAGCCGGCAAGCCTCCGAAATTCCGTACATTCCGGGCTTTTTCGGGGATGCGCTAGAGGACGGGTTCGCCTACGTGACGGGCGATAGCCTCGCGAGTCTGGTCGCGCAGGCGGATGAGTTCATGCCAGTCCGAGGATTCGCTGCCGTCCGCCGCGGTGCTTGCAAGGTGCGGATAAATGGGAGCAGACAAGGTGATGGTCACGCTGGTGGGCCGCGGGAGATACGTGCCCTCACGAAGGAATTTGCGGGTCCCCGCGAGTGAAACCGGAACGATCGGCACGCCTGCGGCTACCGCGGCCTTGAAGGCGCCGAGCTGAAACGGGCGGATGCCATCGTCGGATGTGAATGTGCCTTCGGGAAATACGAAGACGGAATCTCCCCGCCGCAGAATTTCTTCCATCTCTTCCGCCTGGCGCAGGCGCGAATTTGCATCCGTACGATCGAAGGAGAGATGTCCCATCTGCCGCAAGAACGTGCCGATGAATGGCATGCCGTGAACTTCCATTTTGGCGACGAATCGATAAGGGACGCCCAGCCCGAGCATCAGCGGCAGCACATCGAAATAGCTGGTGTGATTCGACGCGTACATTTTCGCGCCGGGGGTGTCCATGTATTCCTTGCCGATGACGCGCACGGGGCAGCTCACTAGCGCGAAGAGCACTTTGAGCGCCGACGATGTGAAGCGCCCCGCGGCGCGATGGTCATTGATGAAGTTCACCACCGTCCACGTCGGAACAATCCACAGGAAAAAGATCACGCCGAAGTACACGCCGTAGAGCATCTCCAGGCCACGGCTGATCCACGACGCTGCCATCCGGCCGAGGCCGCGCATCACGCTGCCGGCACTGAGGCGGGCGATTTGCAGCCATGCCGGGGCTTTTTCGGCGGACAATGTGCCGTCGAGGAAAAGTTGCTTGGTTTCTTCGCGGCGCAATTTGCCGCTCGAAGTCTTCGGAATGCTTCCCAGCGGCAACAGTTCCACGCGATCGGGCGGAAGGCCGAGTCCTTGCGCGACGTGTTGGGTCACCGCGGCGGCAATCGCCGCACGCCGCCCTGCATCGCGCTCTCGCACTTCGGCGGCGACGACCAATTTTTCCGTTCCCGAGGCTTCATCTCTTATGCCGAAGGCGACGATGCAGCCCTTGCGAATGCCTTCCGTGCGCGCGGCGAGTTCTTCTACTTCGTGGGGATACAAATTGCGGCCACCTTTGATGATGATGTCCTTGACGCGACCGGTGACATAGATTTCCCCGCCGGCGCGATACGCGCGGTCGCCGGAATCGACCCAGGCGAACTCACTCGCGCTGGTGGACGGGCCGAGTGGCAGCAACTTCTCCGTCGCGCGGGCGTTATGGTAGTAGCCGATTGTTGCCGAAGGCCCGCGGAACCACAGAAAACCTTCGATGCGGTCTGGCACTTCGTTTCCATCACCATCGACAATACGCAGTTCGTGCCGCGGCAACGCCACGCCGGAGGAAACAAACGAAATGGAATTGCCGCCCTCCAGATTCGCGGGAACCGCCTGGCCGTGCGCCGTGAACGTCTCGCGCTCGACGCGATCGACCAGTGGGGCGCGATTGAGCGGCGGCACGGTAACCGCCAATGAGGATTCGGCGAGGCCGTATACGGGCAGGTGAGCTTCGTGGCGAAAGCCGTAGCGCGCGAATCGCGCCGTAAAACGCTCCATCGTTTCCGGATTGACCGGCTCAGCGCCGTTCATGGCCACGCGCCAGGAACTCAAATCCAGTCCCACGATGTCCTTGTCCGCAATTTTTCGCACGCACAGCTCGTATGCGAAGTTCGGCGCGGCCGTAATCGTTCCACGGTGCTTGTGAAACGCCCACAGCCAGCGCTCCGGGCGCGTGAGGAACGCGAGCGGCGACATCACGGCGAGCGGCATGCCGTAGTGCAGCAACGTAAGCCACGCCCCGATGAGTCCCATGTCGTGGTAGAGAGGCAGCCAACTGACCCCGATGTCGCCGGGTCCCATTTGCACGGCTTCGCCGATGGCGCGCATGTTGGCGAGCAGATTCGCGTGCGTCAGCACCACGCCTTTCGGATCGCCGGTGGAGCCGGACGTGTATTGCAAGAGAGCGATGTCGCTCGAGCGCCGCGCACGGCTGCCGGTCAGGTGCGCCGGCAGCGCTCCCGGTGCGGGTGGTGGCGCCTTATCCGCGGCGTCGATCAGCTTTTCCGCATCCGCAACGGACATCAGCGAACGCACGCGAGGTTTCAGTAGGTGCGCCACCGCTTCCGCGCGACGGAAGGTCAGCAAGAGGCATACTTCCGCGTTGTTCAGGATAGCCGCTTGCCGCGCAGCGTACTCTTCGATCCGGTTGGCCCGAAACGGCGGATAAATCGGCACGGGAATCGCGCCGGCAAGAAGAATGCCCGCGTAGGAAACAAAGAACGCACGAGAGGTAGGGAGCATCAGCGCCACCCGCCCGCCCGCGGGTACGCCGCGGCGCGCGAGTTCCGCGGCGCAACGCTGCCCAGCGGCATAGAGCTCGCCAAAAGTCAGCGTAACGCTGCGTTCTTCGCCCTCGGTGTCCTCGGTGATCAGAAGATGGGCGCGCTCGGCATCATGCGCGGCACGATAGCGCAGCACGTCGAGCAGGGTTTGCGTCGAAAAAACGCCTGCTTCCGTTGTTTCGCGCTGAAGCTGCTGCGCGGTGACCGAAGCGCGCAGCGCCGAGGGGGCACTCTCTTCTTCCGCGGTTCCAGTCGGCACGCCGAGAATCGCGCGCGTCAGGTCCTCCGGCGTGTTGGCTTCCGCGGCAACGCGATCGGGCAGGCGCACGCCAAACTCTGTTTCCAGCCGCGCCAGCAACTCGACGCGCTCGAGGCTGCCAAGTCCCAGGTCGCGGTCGAGATGCGATGCCGCGCCGAGCATCGGCAGCGCGCCCTGGCTGCCGAGTTCTTCAAGCAAGCGGCGGAGAACCAAGAGCACGCGCTCTCGCGCGGCGGAGCGGTCGAGTTGTGCGGTGGTCGTAGCCACAGGACTCACGGGGAGGGGATTTACCGTTCGGCGAGAGGCTACCACGCAGGGACGCCGATTGCCACGGCTACGTGCTTCTTAGTTGCTACTTTGTATGAATCGCGTGTTAACGCTCAGGCGCTCTTCTGCTTGGTTTGTGGCGGCACAAAACCCTTCGGCAGGAGCGTGGTCGACAGGTCCACACCGGAAAGATCCGCTCCCGTCAAATTCGTTTCGCGCAGAATCGCCACGCCGAGGTCCGCGCCGCTGAATTTCGCGCCGTTCACATTGGCATAGCGCAGATTGACGTTGCGGAGCTGCGCCCGCTGGAAATTCACATTGGAAAGATCGCAGCGGAAGAATTCGATGCCGCTCGCCTGCGCTTCGCTCAAATCCGCGCCGGGGAGAATCGCTTCCGTCATGTCCGCGTTCCGCAAATCGGCTTTGCGCAGATTTGCGCCGGAAAGGTCCGCGCCGGGCAGCTTCGCTTTGCGCAGGTCCGTGCCCTCGAGATTCGCATTGCGAAGAATCGCTCCGCTCAAGTTCACGCCGCTGAGGTCGGCGCCGGACAAGTCCGCACCCGTGAGGTCCGCGCGTGCGCCGCCGTCGTGTCCTTTGAAAAACTGCTCGTGCGCGTCTAGAATTTCTGTCAGGCGTTTGCCGTTGTGCTTGATGCTTTTCGGCTTTTTGAGTCCCATCGTCGGGTCACCATCCTGTAGTTCGAGCGTCTATTCTACTGGACGCCGTGGCAACCCGGAAAGGCAAAGGCTGCTTCTTTCAAGCAAGACGGCGCCCACGCGGTGCGACAGAACGGCTGTGGTACTGTGAGCCAAGTGTCGGCAACTTGTTCCCATGGGAGTCTGACGTGAAACTTCTCGCAAAATTCTGGTTATTGGCGCTCCTTCCGATTGTAGGTGTCTCATCGCCACGAGTTGTTGCGCAGGGACTCGCCCTCACTCACGTCACTATCGTCGACACGACCGGTAAGGTCCTTCCATCGGATCAGACCGTCGTTATTGAAAGCGGCCGTATCGCCTCCGTAGGACCGGCCGCTCGCGTCAAACCGTCGAAAGACGCCCGGGTGATCGACGCGCATGGAAAATTTCTTATTCCTGGTTTGTGGGACATGCACGTGCACATCGCGGGCTTGAATGCGGATCCTTCATGGAGCAAACAAGTACTTCTTCCGCTGCTTCTTGCCAACGGAATTACCGGCGTGCGCGATATGGGCGGCGATCTTGACGTTCTTCTCGCCTGGAAGCGCGAGGTCGAGAGTGGAGCGCTGCTAGGTCCGCACATCGTCGCCGCTGGACCGTTTCTCGTCGGCAGTGGCAAAAAGACCTCTGAACAATATCCCGTTGCAAATGTCGAGGAGGCCCGCGCCGCGGTTCGCGACTTGAAAAAGCGCGGCGCCGAATTCATCAAAATTATCTCCCTTCCTTCGAAAGAGGTGTTTTTCGCGGTTGCCGATGAGGCGAAGAAGCAAAACATCCCTTTCGCGGGACATCTGCCATTTCAAGTGAGTGCCGCGGAGGCCTCGAACGCAGGCATGCGCAGCATCGAGCATCTGCTCTACAGCGCCTTCTCGCTTTCGTTTTCTTCCAAGGAAGACGACCTGCGGCAGCGCCTCGTTGCCGCCGAACAGAAGGGAGACTCTGTTGCATGGGAACAGATCGCGCACGAGGCGGACGCGACGTATAGCACGGAAAAGGCGACCGCTCTGTTTCAGACGCTGAAGAAAAACGGCACGTGGGTGACGCCAACGCTTGCTTCGATCGACATCACCTCGCATCCGGAGAACTGGAAAACCGACGATCTTCAGTTGGAATTCGTTCCTCCTTCGCTCGCCAAACAGTGGCGGGGCTCCTTCGACGATTTGCAAATGAAGGAGCGCGCTGCGTGGCTCGCGCGTCAGGCCGCCAACGATTGGAAGCTAACGGGCGAGTTGCATCGTGCGGGGATACCGCTGCTCGTCGGTTCCGACTCGCTCGATCCTTTTGTTTTTTCCGGCGAAAGCCTGCACAAGGAGCTTGCCGAGTTGGTTAGTGCAGGTTTCACGCCTAGTGAGGCGCTCCAAGCAGCGACTCGGGGAGCGGCACAGTTCCTCGCACGTGATCGCGACTTCGGTACGATCGAGAACGGCAAGGTGGCGGATTTGGTCCTGCTCGATGCCAATCCGCTGGAAGATATCGGGAACACGCGAAAGATAGTCGCCGTAATTCGAGCTGGCAACTATCTTGACCGCGTGGCGCTCGATAAACTGCTGGCGCAGGCGAAGTCGGCTGCGGCGGCCGTTCCCGTCAAATAATTCTTTGTATCGTCCCGGCTTGCCGCCGCCGTAGGATAGAGATGCGATGAATAGCGGCAGCGCACTGCACTTTCGGCGGCTTCGTGGAATTCTTCCGTTCTTTCTGGCGGCGCTGTGCTTGTGCTCGAGAGCGCACGCCCAGTCTCAAGGTCGGGAGGACGAAATCGTTGCTAACCTTGCCGGCGGCCGCGTCATCGTCCACGTCACCAAGGACAACGTCATCGTTTTCGCCGCGATCGATCAACCTGTCGAGGCGGGTTCGGTTCCACCGCGCGTAATGGAGCTCGACAACACTCATGTGGGAGTGCTGTTGGGCGCATCGGAATGGAGGCTTCCTGCCGATCCCAAGCCTGTGCGCCTGGACCGCAACTTTCAGCGTATCGGCCCGCGGGATCCGCGAAATCGCAGCGACGCGGGCGAGGCCGAGCCCGATTTGGAGACCATCGGAGTTGCGTTTCTGGAAGAGTTGCGCCCTCTCGTCGTGCAACTGCATCACAAGATCGAAGTCGCCGCGGATGAGCCGCTCTTCGAGTTAGTGGTCATTGGCTACGCGCCAAACGACTACGGACCGGAGGTCTGGACCATCGAGTATCGCGTGCAACAAGAGCAGGTAGCCGTACGCGGCGAGTATTGGCAGACACGGATACTGCGCCCGCGCTTCGAGCAGCTTTATCCGCCGGAGAAGCGCGCCCCGCGCACCATCGTCGAAACGCGCTATCCGCCGGATACAAAAGGTCCAACACTCATGGACCTCATTCAAGGGAATGACCCACGCATCGGGCACCTGCGCAGCGTTGAGCCACGCTTCGCGAAGGTGCTGGACATGGTCGACCGGGGACAGGCGCAGAAAGCCGTGTCCGCGGACGCCACCGACTTTCTCCGCGCCCTGCTGCCGTTGATTGCCGGCAACTCGACATTCCTCCTTGGCACCATGGAACGCGAGCACGGACTCGACTGGATCATTCCGCCGAGCGAGCCTGTCGAAAAGGCGGAAAAAGGGAAGGAAGACAAAGACCGCCCGCCGGACGCGCCTTCGTTGCGCAAGAGACCTCAGCCGTAGAGGTTACGCGATTTTTTCAATGGAGTCACCGCGCCGGATGGCTCCGCCTTCGATGACCCGGCACAACATGCCACGGCGCCCGCGAAGCTCTCTGCGGAGTCCCGGCCGGACCTTCTCGAGTTGATCGCAGGGAGTGCACACGGCGCTTACCTCCAGCCGTGCCTCGCCAACGCGAAGCTGCTGGCCCGGTAGTAGGCTATTTACGTTGAGACCTTCCGTGGTGATGTTTTCTCGAATTATTCCAGGGCGCAGGCTCATGGCATCCAGTGTTTCCCGATCCACGAGGAGCACTTGGCGTTTCCCTCCTGGCCGCGCGTGAGCGCAGTCTTCAAAACCGGAGTCCCGCACGGCCTGGGTCTCCGGAAGCTCCTCCATCGGTAGCCGTCGCTGCGGTGCGCGGAACAGGTGCAGCACACTTGCCACGGCTTTAGTCTCCTGCCGCTCGCACGCGACCGGGTTGAGCAGCGATGTCTTTGCGGTAGTGCATGCCGTCGAAATGGATTTTCCCTGCGGCTTCGTACACCGCCGCCAGCGCCGCATCCAGCGAGGCTCCAACTGCTGTCACGCCAAGTACGCGACCGCCATTCGTCACGATGGAATCGCCGGCGCGCTTCGTTCCGGCATGGAGAATCTTAACACCGTTAATCTTTCCTGTATCGGTTAGTCCTTTTATCTCTTTTCCATTCTGAAACTTACCGGGGTAGCCGCCCGCAGTAAGCACTACGCATACACTTGCACCGGGCTTCCAACGTATTTTTGAGGGATCGAGTTGCCCCGCTGCGACGTCCGCCAGAACTTCAGCGAGGTCAAAATCGATTCGCGCCACAATGGCCTGTGTTTCCGGATCTCCCAGCCGGCAGTTAAACTCCAGCACTTTGGGTCCCGACTTGGTTAGCATGAGGCCAAAATAGAGGAAACCCTGATAGCGGATGCCGTCAGCAGCCAGACCGTGAATTGTCGGCTCGACGACATTGGCAAAGATAGCTTCACGGAGGCCCGCGGGGAGGAGGTCGTCGGTCGAATATGCCCCCATTCCCCCCGTGTTTGGCCCTTCATTGCCGTCGAATACTCGTTTATGGTCGCGCGTTGGGGCCAGAGGCGCGTAGCGCTCCCCGTCCGTAACTATAATAAACGAAAGCTCTTCACCCTCGAGAGTCTCTTCCAGCATGACGCGCCGCCCACCGGGGCCGAGTTCGTTTTTCTCCATCAGGCGCTCGATGAAATCTGTCGCGGCATCCGGGTTTTCTGCCAAGAGGACACCCTTGCCAGCGCACAGGCCATCCGCTTTGATCACCACCGGCCACTTCACGGAGCGCAGAGCGGCGTAAGCTTCTCGCGGTGAGTCGTACGTGCCATACATCTCCGCTGTGGAGATATTGTGGCGCTGCAGGAACTCTTTCGAAAAGATCTTGCTGCCCTCAAGCTGTGCTGCCTGTCTCGATGGAGCGACGATCGGCCATTTGCGCTGCCGAAATGCGTCTCCAATGCCGTTAACCAGCGGCAATTCTGGGCCCACGACGGTCAGGTCTGGCGCGATCTTCTCGGCCAGCGCCACCAGCCCAGCCACAATTGCGGAATCGGCGGCCACGCATTCGGCATCCTCGGCGATACCGCCATTGCCCGGCGCGCACCAGATCTTTTCCATGCATGGGCTCTGTTTGAGCTTCCACACGAGCGCGTGTTCGCGGCCGCCGCCTCCAACAACGAGAATCTTCATGAAAGGAACCTCTTTGAAAGCCTTCTCGAACGATAGTCGCCGACAGGGGTTGTGTCAACCCAGTGAAGATATGCGTCCCGCTGGACCGGCTTGACAGAGAAGCTCCGCTTGAAACCCCGGGCCGAGAGAACGCCGTCTGCTCTTCAGGTACAATTCCAAACGAACGGGTACCGAATGACTAACCTATTTACAATGTCATAATAGTTATTGAATTGGAATGAGGTGGGCGATGTGCTTCAGAACGAGACCGCTACGCCGAGCTGGCTGCGCGGATAGGAATGGTCACGCCAGTAGACGCATCGGAGGACGCCAGCATGTGGCAGCGGCCGTCGAAGATTCCGCCAGGATCGATCACCATGCACGGTGAGTGCACTTCTCCTGTGACGACACCCTTGGCCTCGATCTCCACCCGGCCTTTTGCAAAAATCACGCCGTCAAAGCGTCCGGCAATCACGACGCGATTGCCTTGGATCTGCCCTTCCACTTTTGCCCGCTCGCCTAAGACGACCGTCTGTTCTGAAATGATGTTGCCCTTGACGTTGCCGTCGATACGGAAGGTTCCTTTGAGTTGCAGCGTGCCTTCGAGTGTCACGCCCTGGTCAATGAAACCAGTCCACTCTTCACTGCTGCCATTTTTTGATGTGCCGGGCCACTTCCAAGACATGACATCCCCCAGTAGACCTTTCTACTCTAGCGGCGTTCGCGGAGAAGTCAACGCGCGGAGAGAAGTGAGTTGTCGAAACAGATTCCTGAACGAATGGGCACCTACAACGTCGGGGAAGAGCGCGTCGCGTTACTTCATCAAACGGTCGTAGATACCCATGAGTTGGGCGTCGTCGTAATATTCCAGAATCAGGTTTCCGGGCCGTACCTTCGTTTTCTGCCGCAGCAAGACCTTTGTGCCAAGATGCCGCTGCAGTTCTTCCAGCGCCGCACGTATATTCGCGTCCACATGGACCTCGGTTGGCGCGCTCCCGCTCCTTGAGCGTCGCGATGCCAGACGCTCGATCTGCCGAACCGTTAGACCTCCACGGGCCGCCCGCTGCGCATACCGCATCCTTAACTGCGATTCAGCCACGGCCAGAAGCGCACGCCCATGGCCGGCGGTCAACTTACCTTCTTCAATCCAATCTTGAATCGTCGGCTCCAATTTCAGCAGTCGAACCGCGTTTGCCACGGTCGCGCGATCTTTTCCTGTGCGTTCCGCTACTGCTTCCTGCGTGAGGTGGAACTCAGCCATCAGACGTTCAAATGCCCGCGCCGCCTCGATCGCGTTCAGGTCTTCGCGCTGGATGTTTTCGACCAGCGTCATTTCCAACGCCAGTTCGTCGGACACCTGGCGGGCAATCACCGGAACCTTCGTCAATCCCGCGCGCTGGGCGGCTCGCCAGCGTCGTTCTCCCGCGATAAGTTGAAACCGATTGCCGATCGGACGAACAACCAGGGGCTGGATGATGCCGCTCGCTTGAATCGAGCGCATCAATTCCTCCAGAGCCTCTTCTCGGAACCGCGTGCGTGGCTGGAAAGGGCTCGGTTCGATCAAATCGATGTCGATTTGTAGTGGACCTGTCGGCGCGCCGTCACGTGCAGGTGCCGCCGCCGCTCCGCCACCCGCTGTTGGATAAGATGGACCAGGCCCAGACGCAGCAGGTACCTGCGGTTCAGGCTCCCGAATGAGCGCTCCTAGCCCCCGTCCCAGCGCGTTTCTCGGCATTGACGATCACCTCCTGAGCGAGTTGTGTGTAACCCTCCGCCCCTTTACTGTGAATATCATAGAAAATAATGGGCTTACCGAAACTAGGTGCCTCCGCTAGACGCACGTTGCGGTGAATCACGCTTTGAAATACCTGCGCACCAAAGAAACTCCGCAGGTCCGTGGCAACCTGCCGGGACAAAGTCGTGCGTTCGTCATACATCGTAAGGACAATACCTTCGATCTCGAGACTCGGATTCAAGGTCCGTCGAATTCGCATTAGCGTATCGAGCAGCTCCGACACGCCTTCCAGGGCCAGATACTCGCATTGGATGGGAACCAGAACCGCGCTCGCCGAAACCAAGGCATTCAGGGTCAAAAGATCGAGAGCCGGCGGGCAATCCAGGATAATGAAGCGATATTTGTCGCGAATGCTGTTTAGGAAGGCCTTAAGTTTGTATTCTCGATTCTCTGCTGTAACTAGCTCCACGGCGGCGCCGGCCAGGTTCTTGTCTGCCGGAACGACTTCCAGCCCCTCGACCTGCGACTTTTGCACGATTTTTTCGAAGGGCTCATTCAGAATCAGTGCATGATACAGCGTTCTGCGCGACGGGTCTTTTGCGAAGCCTATGGCCGCCGTGGCGTTCGCTTGGGAGTCGCAGTCGACAAGGAGCGTTGGCTGCTCGGCCGCGGCCAGGCACGCAGCGAGGTTTACCGCGGTCGTTGTTTTTCCAACTCCGCCCTTTTGATTTGCTACCGCGATGATGCGTGCCAAGAAAATCCCTCGTGGGCGAAAATTTAGCAAACCCAATTGGGAGATGCAAGATGTTTCACGTGAAACATATTTTTCTTGTCACCCGAGAGCGATTTGCTCATTCAGATGGTTTGCTGATTCTCTCTTGAGAACTAGCGGGTCGCGGAAATGTTTCACGTGGAACGCGCCGGGTGGCGGTTGGTGACTCGACCGTTGTTCCACGTGGAACGCCGTCTCCCGCTGGACAACGCTTGGGGAGTCGCTACAGCTCAATCACTCTCTTCGAGACTCGGTTCTTCGCGACCGCAATTGCCACCACGAGGTCAAACCTCACCGCAGAGTTTTCAGTCTTCATTTCTCGCGGTCTCACTTGCGATCTTTCGTGCTCCCACAAGCAGAAACCGCCGCAACGATTGAGGCACCGCAATGGGCTCCCGCCATTCCCATCCCGAGATGCGCCTAACTTCGTCGAGATCCCGCCCACCGATCCACAGAACAGCCTGCCCCGCCGCGATACGCTCCGATCCCGCCCATTCCAGGAATGGAGCAAATTCCCCGACTGCCCGAGAACAGACTATGTCCAGAGGAGCCAGCTCCTCACCCAACTCTTCGTAACGGCTGACAAGAACGGATGTGTTGGTAAGTCCAAGCCCACGAACAACTTCCGCCAAAAACGTGGCCTTCTTGACGTTCGATTCGACC
>JBGOVR010000236.1:0-4675 GCA_041478205.1 Candidatus Acidiferrum sp. | reverse complement strand
GCGCTGGAGACCAGCACGGGCTCTTTCCATTTCTTTTGGTCGAGAGCAAACAGCGCGCCGAATCCGCCGATGCCGCCGAGCACGCCGGGCGTGAAGGTGCGGCTGGCGTGGTGCCGGATTCTCTGCTTCGCGGCGTCCGCGAGGGCGATGTTTACTCCGGCGTCGGCGTATTTCATGGGGAGCTTGTTTGTTTCCGTCTCCGGTCCGGGCGTACAGCACTCGCGACTTGCGCGTCGTTCTCTTTTTTGGAGAATACCTGTTTGTGGCCGCGCGGGGTGCGGCGTTTACCTTTACGGCCAGTACTGAGTTTAGCTAATTAAAACGTTCGGAACAATCGTTTCCAGCGCACCACACCCGGATGCACTACGGCACTGGCGTAAGCGAGGAAGCGCTCGCGGATTTGGCCGGGCTCCCAGGCATCCGAAGGCACATCCAACGACATGTAAATCATTACGGGCGTGCCGATGATGTCCTTGCGCGGGACGCAGCCCCAGAAACGGCTGTCGTAGGAGTTTCCGCGATTGTCGCCCATCACGAAATAACAATTGTCCGGAACTTTGTAGGGCACGTGCAGCTCGTACGGCTCGGAGCGGCCGGTGGTGTACACCTCGGTGAGTCTTTGCCCGTTGATCCACACCGAGCCGTCGTGAATATCGATGGAGTCTCCGGGCAATCCGATGACGCGCTTTACGTAGTCCGGCGTATCCGGGGCGAACGGGGGCTTGAAGATGACCACCTGCTGGCGGCGCGGGTTGCGCCACAGGGGCACGTGCCAGTTGGTGAAGGGCACGCCGGCGTCGTAGCCGATGCGGCTCATGATCAGATGATCGCCGATGAGCAGCGTGTTTTCCATGGATCCCGAAGGAATCACGCGGGCTTGCCCGATGGTTCCGTTGATGAGCATAAACGCCAGCGCCACCCAGAACCAGGCGATGACCTCGCGCTGCACGCGCTGACCCATCGGCAGGTTCGCGTCTATTTCTTTTTCTTTGCTGTTTGCATCAGCTTTCATGTTCCACCGTTACGGGACGCTCGGTCGTTGCGTCTTCGCCTTGATTGCCGTTCATCGCGTCACTTGCTTTTCCGTTCGCGCTGCCTTCGCGCACTTCCAACTGCACCAGGTCGGTTGGATAGTTGCCCGTGTAGCAAGACGTACAGTAGCGCCCGCTCGTGTCATTCACGGCGTGCTTCAAGCTGGGGAGCGAAACGTAGCCGAGCGAATCGGCGCCCAGAAACTTGCAGATTTCTTCCGGCGTATTGGAAGAGGCGATTAGTTCTTCGCGCGTGGGGGTGTCCACGCCGTAATAGCACGGGGAAATCGTGGGCGGGCAACTGATGCGCACGTGAACTTCTTTGGCGCCGGCTTCACGTACCATGCGAACGATCTTGCGGCTGGTGGTGCCGCGGACGAGGGAATCATCCACAAGCACGACGCGCTGGCCTGCGATCAGGCCGCGGATCGGGTTCAGCTTCAGCTTTACGCCAAAATTGCGGATGGCTTGCGAGGGCTCGATGAACGTCCGCCCGATGTAGTGGTTGCGGATCAAACCCATGCGGAAGGGAATACCGGACTCGAGCGCGAAGCCGACCGCCGCGGGTACACCGGAATCCGGCACCGGGACCACGATGTCGGCCTCCACCGGATGCTCCTTCGCCAGGAGGCGTCCCAGAGCTTCGCGGCTTTCGTTGACCGAGCGGCCGAAAATAATGCTGTCCGGGCGGGAAAAATAGACATGCTCGAAGATGCATTGCTGAAGGGGCTTCTCGGGCGCGAAGCGGATGGACTCGATTCCGGAGCGAGAGATACGGACCATCTCGCCGGGTTCGATTTCGCGGACGTATTGGGCGTTCAGCAGGTCGAAGGCGCAGGTTTCCGAAGCGACGAGCCACGCGTCGCCGAGCTTTCCAAGATTCAAAGGCCGAAAGCCGCGTGGATCGCGCACCGCGTAAAGCTCGTCGGTGGTTAGAACGAGCAGGGAGTAGGCGCCCTCGACTTGATTGAGGGCGTCACCCAGCGCGCCGGAGAGGTTCCGCGCCGGAGAGCGCGCAATCAAATGGACGATCACTTCGGTGTCGCTGTTGGTCTGAAAGATCGATCCGCGATGCTCGAGCTTGCGGCGCCACTCCACGGCGTTGGTCAAGTTTCCGTTGTGGCCGAGGGCGACCTTGCCTTTGTTGCAGTCGATCAGGATCGGCTGGGCGTTGAGCAGCGCCTTGTCGCCCGCAGTGGAATAGCGTGTGTGGCCGATGGCCAGATTACCGGGCAGATTGGCCAGCACGCCGGGCTGGAAGATTTCTTCGACCTCGCCCATCGAGCGGTGCAGATGGAGGTCTGTGCCATCGCTCGAAACGATGCCGGCGGATTCCTGTCCGCGATGCTGCAGAGCGTAGAGGCCCAGATATGCGAGCTTCGCCGCTTCTTCGTGGCCGAAGACGCCGAATACACCGCATTCGTCGTGGAAATGATCGTCCGCGTAGGCGAGCTTTTGCGTCATTTCACCTTGAGTGTGCGTTCCAGAGAATTGGCCCACATGTCGCGCAACGGTTCGACTGGGCTTTCGATCGCCACGCGCCCCTTATGTTCGATGCGGAATGCACCGCCGCGGGTGACCTTGCCAATCGGGTGCGCCGCTACTCCGTATTGTCTCGCACTCTCGAGAAGGTGGGCAAGAGAACTCGGTTGGACGGAGACGACGGCGCGGGCACCTTGTTCGCCGAAGACGGCGGTTTCGGAGGGGTCGGCGTCTTCGAGTTTTACGTCTGCGCCCGGGTGGGGCGCGGCATGCTGCGCGCCTACGGCGGTGAAGCAGCACTCCGCGAGGGTTACGGCGATTCCGCCATCGCTGACGTCGTGGGCGGAACGAATCGTGCCCTCTGTTGCTAGGGATACGAGGAATTGTTGCAAGCGTTTTTCGGCGGCGAGATCGATCGCGGGCGGCTCTCCTGCGACGATGCCGGCAATCGTCTTGGAGTATTCGGAGGAGGAGAATTCGCGGGCCGCGTCGAGAGCGGGCACGGCGTGCCGTGCCCCTACGGGAAGGCCATCGAGGAGGACGATGAGGTCACCTTCTTCGCGAAAGGCTATTTTCAGGACTTGGGAGGCGTCCTCGATTATCCCGAGGATGCCGATCACGGGGGTCGGATAGATCGAGTTGCCCAGGGTCTCGTTATAAAAACTCACGTTGCCGCCGGTGATGGGCGTGCCGAGTTCGTTGCACGCTACCGTCAGCCCGTCGATCGCTTCGCTGAATTGCCACATCACTTCGGGCTTTTCGGGGCTGCCGAAGTTGAGGCAATTCGTTGCGGCGATGGGGCGTGCGCCGCTGCAGGCTACGTTGCGCGCGGCTTCCGCGACCGCGTGCATCGCACCCAGGCGCGGATTCAATTGGCACCAACGCCCGTTGCCGTCGGTTGCGAGTGCCAGCGCGCGCTTTGTTCCTTTGATGCGTACCACCGCGGCATCGCCGGCGCCTGGCACCGCCAAGGTGTTGGTGCGGACCATGGTGTCGTATTGCTCGGTGATCCAGCGCTTGGAAGCGATGGCAGGGGAGGCGAGCAGCTTCGCGAAATTTTTCGTGAGGTCCGTGCCTTCCGGGGCAAACACGAACCAATTCGCGGGCGTTTCTTTTCGCAGGGGTGGTTGCGCAATGAGGCGTTGATAGACCGGGCCTTCTTCCGCTAACGGATGCGCGGGAATTTCCGCTGCTACTTTGCCGTGGTGTTTCACGACCAACAGGCCGCCGTCGGTTACCTCGCCGACGACAACCGCGTCCAAACCCCACTTCGAGAAAACATCCAGCACTTCGCGCTCGCGGCCTTTTTCGGCGACCAGCAGCATGCGCTCTTGGGATTCGCTGAGCATGATTTCGTAGGGCGTCATGCCGGTTTCGCGCTGCGGAACCTTGGCGAGGTCGATCTCGATGCCGGTGCCGCCGCGCGAGGCCATTTCCGTCGTCGAGCAGGTGAGGCCTGCGGCGCCCATGTCTTGAATGGCCACTACGGCGCCGGTTTGCATCGCTTCGATGCACGCTTCGAGCAACAACTTTTCCGTGAAGGGGTCGCCGACCTGCACGTTGGGGCGTTTCTGCTTGGATTCTTCGGTGAATTCCGCCGATGCCAGGAGCGAGGCGCCGTGAATCCCGTCGCGGCCTGTCTTTGCGCCGACGTAGATGACGGGGTTGCCGGTGCCGCGGGCTTTGGCGAAGAATAGGTCTTCTTTCTTTGCGATTCCCAGAGCGAGCGCGTTCACCAGCGGGTTTTGCGAGTAACACGGCTCGAAGCAGACTTCGCCGCCGACGGTGGGCACGCCGAAGCAATTTCCGTAGTTGGCGATGCCGCGGATCACGCCGTCCAGAATGCGGCGATTAGCAGCGGCAGTTTCATCGGTAACACCTGGGCCCGGTGCGATCGGCCCAAAGCGCAAAGAGTCCAGCACGGCGATGGGCCGCGCGCCCATGGTGAAAATGTCCCGCAGGATTCCTCCGACGCCGGTGGTGGCACCTTGAAACGGCTCGACGTAACTCGGGTGGTTGTGCGATTCGATCTTGAAGGCGGCGACCAGGCCGTCGCCGATGTCTACTACGCCGGCATTTTCTCCTGGCCCTTGCACTACGAGCTTTCCGCGTGTCGGGAGCCGCTTGAGGTGCACTTTGCTTGATTTGTAGGAGCAGTGCTC
>JBGOVR010000017.1:0-47018 GCA_041478205.1 Candidatus Acidiferrum sp. | reverse complement strand
TGACTTCGCTGGCGGACGCCATCATGATGGCGCGCTTTGGTGGACGCTTGCTACTCTTTGGGATCATCACGGCGACCGAGGGTGCTTTGCCGTTTTATCAGCTCTATTTCAAGGAGCTTGCGCTCATCAACGCGCGCGTTGCAAAAAGCGAGGACTATCCCGATTCCATCGAACTGGTGAAACGCGGAACCGTCCGGCTGGAGCCGCTGGTCAGCAATGTCATGCCTTTTGGGGAATTGAAGACGGCGATTGGAATGCTGGCCTCGAACAGCGGCCAGCGAATGAAGATCATTCTGGAGCACCGCTAGCTGGAAAAATTCCGATTCGTGAGGTCATCGTCAATATGGCGACACTCCGTTCTTGGGAACCTTACGCCCGCTCCTTGCTACGCATCGTCGTAGGTCTTACTTTTTCTTTGCACGGTTGCCAGAAGGTGTTCGGGCTTTTCGGAGGAATGGGAGGGAGCGGTGCGAAGGCTGCGTTTCTCTCAATCTTGTGGGTGGCGGGCGCGTTGGAGGTTTTCGGCGGGGCACTGCTGATTCTCGGCCTGTTCGCAAGTCCCGTAGCATTTATTCTTTGGGGCGAGATGGCGGTAGCTTACTTTATGCGGCACTTTCCCAGGGGATTCTGGCCGATCACGAATGGCGGAGAGCTGGCGGTGGTGTATTGTTTCGTTTTTCTTTACTTTTTCACGGTGGGACCCGGTCCTTGGAGTCTCGACCATCTCTTGAGGAAAAAATCGCCGTAGGGCCAAAGGGCCGGAGCTGTTTAAGAAGCCGGCGGGGCTGGCTCCGGTTCGGTGGAGGACACGCCCGTGTCGGTACTCACTTGTTGAAGGTGAGCGCGCATGGCCTCACGCGCACCTTCGGGATCGCGGCGCTCGACGGCTTCCAGGATGCGTTTGTGATGAAACTGGCCGCGCTCGCCTCCGCCGTTGTGGCGGAAAATGCGCATGCGCTGCTCGCGAAGCAGCCCGACGATGGAATCGATCAGGGACAAGATGAGAGGATTGGCCGCCGCTTCGGCCAGCGCGAGATGGAAATCGTTATCGGCCTCGATGAAGGCGTCGGCATCATGCAGGGCACGATCCATCACGGCGATGGCTTCGCGCATGGCCACGAGGTGTTGTTCGTCGGAGCGAGTGGCGGCGAGCGCCGCGATTTCGGGCTCGAGAATTTCGCGAACCTCGACGAGACGCGCGGAGCCTTCCGGCTGGCAGATTCGGATCATCAAGTCGAACGATTGGCGGATGGCTTGCGAGGTGCCATTGGTGATGAAAGTGCCGCGTCCAGAGTAGGCCTCTACCAGTCCTTTTTCGCGGAGAACCTTGACGGCTTCGCGAACCGCGGTGCGGCTGACGTTAAATTGGTGAGCGAGTTCCGGCTCGGCGGGCAACTGGTCGCCCGGCTTGAGCGCGCCCCTCAAGATCGATTCTTCGATCTGCTGAACGATTTGCTCGTAGAGCCGCAAGGATTGGACGGTTTTGTACACTGAGTTCTTCCTGACGTGCCGAGCAGCAAGTGACGGTCGAGTGACGCCAATCGCCCAAAGCAACTGGCTTTTGTGGCTTGGCATAGGTGGTCTGGTTGGGGGGTACGGTAACACATCCCTCCGAGAGTGCGCAAACGGCGATCGCGCGAACATCCGCCGCTCTTGCGCAGGGCACATTTTGTGGAGATGGGATTTCGGACGTGCAATCCGTGCACGGAGGAGAATACGAAATGAACAGACACTTGTTAGGTGGGGTGTTGGCAGTGAGTGTTGCGTTTGGCGGCATGTTGGCGGGGCTAGCGGCTGGCGCCGATGGCGACGATCGAGCGGTGCTGAAGGCCGACCACGCTTTGGTTGAGGCGATTGGCAAGGCGGACAAAAAAGCGCTGGCCGGCATTCTCGACTCGGATTTTACGTGGACGGATTCGGCGGGAAAGACACTGACCAAGGCGGAGGCCCTTCAGAACTTGCCGGCGCCCGTGGCGGGCTACGACGCGGAAGCAAAAGAACGAACGTATGGCGATGTCGCGGAGGTGCAAGCGAACAGCGGGAAAGCGTACGTGTTGCGGCTGTGGGTGAAGCGCCCGGCCGGATGGCGCGCGTTGGCGTATCACGAAGTTACGCAGCTTGCGGCGCCGCCTGCCGGCGGTCCTGGCGTGAATGACTGCGAGAATCCTTGCAAGAGCGTGCCGTACAAACCGAAGAATGAAGCCGAGCAAGGAGTCATCACGTCTTGGCAGGAATTAGAGACCAACGTGACGGCGCACAACTCGGCGGGCTGGGATCCGCATGCCGCCGAAGAATTTGTGCAGGTGAGTTCCAACAACGATCATCCGTTGGATAAAGCGGCGCGGATGGCAGTCCTCGATAAGCAAAAACAATCTGGGGCCGGCGCGGCGCCTGCACCTCTTGTGTCCGCGGAAATGTTTGATTTTGGGGATACGGTAGTGATGAAGGCGCTGCACCAGCCGTATCACGGTAAGCCGATTCGCGTGAGCCGGATATGGATTAAGCGCGATGGCAAATGGGTGATGGCGATCAGCTATCAGACGACGATTCAGGCGGCTGCCGCCAAGGAATAGGATGCAGGCACCTCGCGGACCTCGGTCGGCGCGCTACAGAGGTCCGCAGCGGCGCTTAGGTTGCTGCTGCGCGGGCCGTCAATTCCGAGCGCACCAACTTTGCGCCATCGACCATCGCTTTCATTTTTCCGAAAGCGACGTTTCGTGGCAAATACTTGAGGCCGCAATCCGGGGCCACGATCAGACGATCCGGGCTGAGGAATGGGAGGGCACGCCGTATCCGTGCGGCAACGGTTTCGGGTGTTTCGATTTCGTGAGTCGAAAGATCGAGCACGCCGAGGACGATCGTTTTGCCCGGCAACTTTTGGAGAACGGAACAATCGAGCGAGGACTGCGCTGTTTCAATGGAGATCTGCTGCACGGTAGATTCCGCGAGTTCGGGAAGGAACGAATACCCCGAGGGGCGTTCGTGAATGATGGCGGCATAGCCGAAACAGATGTGCAGCGCGGTTGTGCCGGTAACGCCTTCCAACGCACGCTGCAATGTGGCGAGGCCGTATTGACGGGCCTTTTCGGCGCGCGCCTGCATGTAGGGCTCGTCGAGCTGAACGATGTCGGCACCGGCCGCGAATAGATCTTTGATTTCCTCGTTTACGGCTGCGGCATAGTCCAAGGCCAGATCCTCTTCACGAGGGTAGAAATCGTTCTGGGCTTGCTGGGTCATGGTGAAAGGGCCGGGCACGGTGATTTTGATTTTGCGGTCGGTGTTCGCGCGCAGGAATTGGAGATCGCGCACCTCGACGGGATGTTTGCGGCGGACTTTCCCGACGACGCGCGGCACGGGGTTGGGATGGCCGCTGCGGTCAAGATTGGTTCCGGGGTTGTCGATATCGATGCCTTCAAGCGCGGTGGCAAAGCGGTTCGAGTAACTTTCACGGCGCATCTCGCCGTCGGTGATGATGTCCAGGCCTGCTCGCTCTTGATCGCGAATGGCAATGAGCGTGGCGTCGTCCTGGGCTTGCTCGAGCCACTCGGGAGCGACGCGCCAGAGCTCACGAGCGCGGACGCGCGGCGGAAAACGGCCGGCGAGCTTTTGCCGATCGATGAGCCAATCCGGCTGGGGATAGGATCCGACCAATACCGTCGGGAGCAGCGGCAGCGCCATAAGATTTCTCCGAAGTGTGAAATGACCGGCGGAGAGCATACCACCAACGAGGAACGCCCGCGCGAGAGCAGAGTCGGAGTTCGAACCGGAGAATCGGCTTGACGCTTGCGGCAGTGCAGATACAATCCGCGCGGTGTCGAAGCGGCAATGTTGTTTCATTTTGTGAAACCACTAACGGGCGAAGTGCAACGGCCTCGGAGAAAAACATGACGGATGTGCGCCATTCCATCGAAAGGATTGCGGGTTGTAATGTGAGCGTAAGGCGTGGAGGCGCCGGCCAGTCGCTTTTGTTCTTGCACGGCGCAGGCGGTGGGAACCGTTGGCTTCCTTTCATGGAAGCGCTGTCGCAGAACTTTGAAGTGATCGTGCCGGAGCATCCGGGATTTGGCGAATCAGAGATGCCGGCGTGGCTGGACAACGTCGGCGACCTCGCCTATTTCTACTTGGACTTCGTCGAACAGCTGGGCCTCAAGCAGGTCCACCTGGTGGGCGCGTCGCTGGGCGGGTGGATTGCCGCGGAGATTGCCGCTCGCAATCAGAGCTCGCTGCGTACGCTGACCCTGGTAGCGGCGGCTGGTATCCACGTGGCGGGCGTGCAGAAGGGCGACATTTTCTTGTGGTCGAGACAGGAACTTGCCCGCAATCTTTTCTATAACCAAGAGTTCGCGGAGGTGATGTTGCGCGAGGAGCCCAGCCCGGAGGAGATAGAACTCCAACTGAAGAACCGACTGACGATGGCGAAACTTGCATGGCAGCCGCGGCTGCACGATCCACACCTGGCGAAATGGCTGCATCGGATCACATTGCCGACGCTGATCGTGTGGGGCGCGGAAGATAAGGTGATCTCGGCACAATATGGGCCGGCGTTCCGCGACTTGATTCCGAACGCGAGGCTGGAAGTGCTGCCGCATTGCGGTCACTTGCCGCAGATTGAGAAGACGGCGGAGTTTGCCGGAGTAGTGACGCAGTTCCTACAAGGTGCTGGGCGATGAAATTCTTCTGCGTGCATTTGATGCCGTATGCGGATTTGGATCTGAGCTACACGGAGAAGTACAACTCGGCGTGGATTACTTTGCCGAACTCGTACTACGATCCGAAAAAAGGCCACCTGCTATACAACCGGTATCTGGATGAACTCGAATACGCGGACGAACTGGGCTTCGACGGAATTTGCGTCAACGAACATCACCAGAACGCTTACGGATTAATGCCGACTCCGGGCGTGACGGCGGGGGCGCTGGCGCGCCGGACGAAACGCGCGAAAATCGCGGTGCTGGGCCGGGCGCTGCCGCTGCTCAACAATCCGCTTACCGTGGCGGAAGAGTACGCCATGCTCGATAACATCACCGGAGGACGGCTGGTGGCGGGTTTCGTGCGCGGCATCGGCGCGGAATACCACGCGTCGGGAGCCAACCCGGCGGAGTCGCACGAGCGATTCCATGAGGCGCACGATCTGATTTTGCGAGCGTGGACCGAGACGGGGCCGTTTCCTTTCGAGGGCAAGTACTATCAGTTCAACTATGTGAATACTTGGCCGCGGCCGTACCAACAACCGCATCCGCCGATCTGGATTCCGTCGCAGGGCAGCCGCGAGACCATCGAATTTGCCACCGATCCGAGACGGAAATATACGTACCTGCAAACGTTTAGCCCCATAACAGCGCTGGCCAAATACATGGGCATGTACAAAGAAGAGGCGGCGAAGCACGGCTATGAAGCTTCTCCTTCACAACTGGGCTGGTCGGTGCCGATCTACGTTGCCGACACCGATGAACGGGCTCACCGTGAAGCCAAGCCGCATATCGAGAATTTGGTGAACAAGTTTCTGCGGATGCCGGTGGAAATGCTGCTGCCTCCCGGCTACTTGTCGCTGCAATCGATGAAGGGCGTGATGAGCGCCAAAGGGACGATCACCGGCGGCGCGCAGACGATCGACGATCTGATGAAGAAGGGTATGTTCCTTTGCGGGAGCCCCGAGACGCTGCGCCAACAAATCGAAGAGTGTCAGAAACAGATTGGCTTCGGATACTTGTTGCCGATGATGCAGTTTGCGACTCTGCCGCACGATTTGACGAAGCGGAGCCTGGAGTTGTTTGCAACGAAGGTGATTCCGGGGTTGCGGCAGCTTGGCGAGAGTGTGTAGACAAAGGGGGCTTTTGTGCGTTTGTGTCAGTTCGACGATCATCGCCTGGGGTTGGTTGAGAATGGCGTGGTGAGGGATGTGACCGCGGTGCTGGACGAGCTGCCGCGTCAGCGTTATCCGTTTGCGCTGGGGGATGCGCTGGTTGCGAATCTGCCAAAGCTGCGGGAGCGCATTTCGGATGTGGCTCGTGGCGCTGCGGCGGTGCCCGTTGGCAACGTGCGTTTGCTGAGCCCGGTGGCCAATGCGAGCAAGATTATTGGGGCGCCGGTGAACTATCAGAAGCATTTGGCGGAGGTTGCGGCCGATCCGAATCTGCATCATCAGAACAAGGCACATATTCAAGCCATCCAGCAGTCTGGATTATTTTTAAAGGCGACGAGTTCCGTGGTTGGGGCGTCGGAAGGCGTGGTGATTCGGCATGCGGAGCGGCGGACAGATCATGAAGTGGAACTCGCGGTGATTATTGGCAAGCGCGCGACGTCGGTGGCGCGAGAAGAGGCGCTGAGTCTTGTCGCCGGGTATTGCATCGGGCTGGACATCACCATTCGAGGACCTGAGGAGCGCAGCTTCCGGAAGTCGATTGACACCTACACGGTGCTTGGACCGTGGTTGGTGACGGCGGATGAATTGCCCGATCCGTCCGGTTTGGATCTTTCCATCACGGTGAATAACGAACCGAGGCAGAAGGCCAATACGCGCGACTTGATTCTTGGCATTCCGGAACTCATCGAGTTTGCTTCGTCTTTCTACACGCTTCTTCCGGGGGATGTCTTGATGAGTGGAACGCCGGAGGGAGTAGGACCCATCGTGCCTGGCGATGTGATGCATGCGCGAATCGAGGGGATTGGGGAGATGGTGGTGCAGGTGCGCGGGGCCTAGCGTCTGTGAGATGACGCCAAGGCACGACTTTGAAGCCGTGGCCTAATTGTCGGCTGAAGGCCATCAGCTACATATTTCCGCCAAGATCAGGGATGATCCGCTGGAGAGAAATTGGCAGTGATGGTGCTTGCCCGATCCAGCGGTGCCGTGGATTCGGTTGGCACAGACAGGAGCTACCCCCCTCCCCTGTTTTTCACAAGTGTTCATTCTAAAAGGAGTTAAAGTCCTTTGTTTTGATACACTTTTTCAAGTGTTCATTCTAAAGGGACTTAGAAGCGCGTGCTATTGGCGAGTTTATAAACGGCTATTTTGGAGAAGAATCGGGTTGTTAGGGATTACTCGCCGGAGGCGAGGGACACTTTTGAACAGGGAAAGTGTACCAGGGTAGTAATCGGGTTGTCAAGGTGAAAATTGGTGATTCAGGTCGGTGGCGCTGAGTTTCCGACTACCTGAATGCCTCGTTGTAGTCGACTTCGACGTCGTACCCATAGAGGTAGCTGGTGCCGAGTATGCTCTAAGCCACACAACTTCCAGCCTCAGTTTTTCGCCGTTTTTCTTCGATGTTGATCGGCACACCTTTGCTGCTTGACTAGTGCTGCTCGGTTTGAATTGTATGATCGCGGTGCTCGCGCCAGAGGCCGAGTTTTTCTTGGGCGACGCGGTCGGAGAAACTGAAGAGGACGGCTTCGCTTTCTGCGCTGTGGCGTTGCGGAGCCCAGCTGGGGACGACGAAAACGTCGTTTTCCTCCCAGTCGAATGACTTTTCTCCCACGGTGCTGCGGCCTTTGCCTTCCACCACGGCGAATACGGTGCTGTCGGTGGAACGGTAGGGTGCGGTCTGAAAGCCTCGGCCAATGAGCTGAAGCGCGGCGCTCATGGTGGGCATAACCGAGCCGCCGGTGAGCGGGTTGGCGTAGCGGAGTTTGACGCCATGGCAGGGATCGACGGGGCCGTTGCGATGCAACGTGGCGAGAGTTTCGCGGGCATGGTCGTAGCGATAGTTCAGCAGCGGGGAGGAAAGCGAAGTGGGCTTGGCATTTTCGGGAAGCAGGGCGCCGGCGTAGCGGGCCTCGCAGTCGTGGAGGGGGCGGGAGATTGGAAAATCCGCGGCGGGATAGTGTTCGGAGAAACTGGCGTTGAAGAGATTTACAATCGGGACGTCCAGGCCGTCGAGCCAGATCACGGGGTCTTTCCCGTCGTTTCCGTGGTCGTGCCAGGTCCAACTGGGAGTGATGATGAAGTCGCCGCGGGACATGGGGGTGCGCTCGCCATCGACCGCGGTGTAGGCGCCTGTTCCTTCTAGAATCAGGCGCAGGGCGGCGGCGGCGTGACGGTGGGCGCGGGCGCGTTCGCCGGGGAGCAACAATTGCAGCCCAGCGTAGAGGGAGGCGGTGATTTGCGATTGGCCGGGGAGTCCAGGATTCTCGAAAACGAGGACGCGGCGTTCGGCTTCTTCGACGGACAGCAGCGAACCCGCGGCCAGCAGGTGCGGACGAGCTACGGCAAATCGCCAACGGACAGGCTGGGTGGCGGGGCGAGGCGACGGAGTTACGAGATTGCCGAGGCGCTCCCAGAGCGGAGCTAAGTTGTCTTCCGCGATGCGATCGTAGTAGGCCTTGCGGGCGGCGGATTGTTGTGCCGATGTGACACTCGGAGTAGAAGTCATGATTTGCTCCAGTCGGGGCGACCTATTATACGGCGATTGGGCGGGGTGACAGGGCGACTTTTCACGCCGCGTGGCAGGTGCAAAGGCGCCCGCTTCGGAAAGCGGCCGCTACAGGTGCTTGCGGGTGGCAAATCAAGCGGTGGTCCTGCCCGAACCGAGCAGCTATGCGGGGCGGGTGTCGGGTTCCGGGCGATACGCATTTACCTTGCCTCGAAGACGGCTGGCCAGCAGGACGGCGGCGGCGGCGCAACAAGCGGGAATCACTCCGGCGAGGAAGACTTGCTGGGGCCTCCAGCCGGCGGACAACAACATGCCGGCGACCATCGGGCCGACGATAGAACCAATGCGTCCGACGCCCAAGGCCCAGCCAATGCCTGTGGATCGTATCGCCGTCGGATAAAAAGCCGCGGCGAGGGCGTTGATGCCGCCTTGCGCGCCGACGACGCAGAATCCCACGATGAAGGCCAGCACGAAGACGACGGGCAGCGAAGCGCCGACAAAAGCAAGCGAACCCATGACCAGGGCGCACAACGCGAACTCCGCCACCAAGACGGTGAAAGCGCCCAACACATTGATCAGCGTGCCTTCCACGAAGCAGCCCACAATGCCGCCGACGCTGAACAATGTTGTGGCGGTGATGCCTGCCCGGACAGACATTCCAGCCTGGCGGAGGAGAGCGGGCATCCAGCTCACGACGAAATATAGGAGCAGAAGGTTCATGAAGAATGGAATCCACAGCAAGATGGTTCCCGCGGCGCGCCCTTCGGTGAAAAGGTGCTTGACCGGCAATCCCTGATGCGCGTCGGCGAGCGAACTCGAGGAAGCGATGGTAGCCCCGGCAAGTTCCGGTGAAATTTTGGCCAGTACTTTGGCGATTTTTCGAGGGTCGGCGCTGCGAACGCTCAGGAAGCGCACGGACTCCGGGAGGATGGCGATCAACAAGCAGGCCAGCGCGAGAGGCAAGAGTCCACCAATGTAGAACGCCGAGCGCCAACCCCACGTGGGGATCAGCGCCGAACTGGTCACGCCACCAAGGACGCCGCCGAGGGGCATTCCGGCAAAGAGCACGGATACAAAAACAGTTTGGTAACGCTTGGGCGAGTATTCGGTGGCGAGAGAGACGACGTTGGGAAGGGCGCCGCCGAGACCCAGGCCGGTCAAGAAGCGGAGGATCAACAACTGATGGAAGGTGGTGACGCGAGCGGTGAGGAGCGCGAAGAGAGCGAATGTAATGGTGGAGAGCACCACGGTCCACTTGCGCCCCCAACGATCGGCGATGGGGCCGGTGGCCATGGCCGCGATCATCAAGCCGAATAAACTGGCGGAGAGAATCGGCCCAAACGCTTTCAGCGGGATTTTGAGAGTTTCCGAAATGGGGGCGGCGAGGAACCCGATGATCTGGGCGTCAAAGCCATCGAGAACGAGCACGACGCCGCAGAGGACGATCGTGCGAATTTGAAAGCGACTGAGAGGCCGCCCGTCGATGATTTCGCTCGCGGTGAGCGCGTGGGTTACGTTGGCCACACCCTGCCCTTAACGGGATCCGTTGACGTGTGCGTGCGACGGCCTGATTGTAACCTAGCCCATCTGACTGAGCGATCTGCCAAAAAAGAAGCTGTGCGCGGTCTGGTCGTCCCACCCGACGTTGCAATGAGCCAGCGACCACTTGTCTATTTTGCGAGGTTCGAGGACGGGCTTACCGAGCGATGGACTAGAGAGGCAGTAGGTTCCTTCGTGAGTGCCGATCCAGATCAAGTTGCGATCCCACTCGACAAAGATATTTTCGGTAGTGCCGCGCCACCAGGTTTCGTATTTGTTCATATCGCCGTCGCGGGGAGGAACGAACCAGGCAGCTTCCTTGGGGTGCGTGGGGTCGCTGATGTCGAAGATGCGGATGCCGGCGTTGAACCAGGACATCGCGACGAAATTCGGCTTCGACGCGCCGGGCTGAACCAGGCATTGCGTGTTGTGCGAGCCGAAGCGGCCGCGCGCGAAGCAGAAATCGGTGTAGGGAGCATCTTTTGGCGCTTCGGGGCGCGGGAAGAACCCGATGATTTTGGGATTGCGCGGGTCTTTCACGTCAACGACGTAGGGGGTGTGATAGACCTCGCGGCAATCGGCCTCAAGCGCCTCATGCGTGCAGACGAGAAGGTTTTGCAGCTTGGAGTGCGCGGCATCGGCAATCACGGGCAGAACGGTGTGGAACGGGATGGTGCCGAAGGCGTTGAATTCGTACTGTACGGAGCCGTAGGGTTTGGGATGCTTGATGTCGGAGAGGTCCATGCAGTACATGCCGAAGGCGCCGAAACCGCCGTAGCCGATCGTTCCGCCGTCCTCCACGCGCTTCGGAACGCTAAGCGCGCCGTGGTTTCCGGTCCAGGAGGTGTGATCGTTGGCGAAAATATATTTCTTGTACTCTTCTTCCTCGCCCAAGCGCTGGCCCGGGACCCACCAGCGCGAGACTTCCTTGACGTTCGCCGGGTCGGACATGTCCGTGATCATGACGCCATTGCTGAACGGGCGCTGGTGATTCTCGAGGCGCAACTGGTCGTCCCAGCCACAATCGAGATAGGCATATTGGCCGCCGTCGTAGAAATTGTGGTGGGTGCCATTGCCCTTCTCGCCGGTGCTGAATTCCTGGAGCAGATTGGGCTTGATGGGGTCGGTGATGTCGTAGGTGCGGATGCCCCGGAGTCCTTTGTAGGCGAGAACTTTGTCGCGAAGCTCCTTATCGTACTGCCCGTGAGGGTATTCGGGGACGGCACCGGTGAGGGGATGCGCCGCGGTGGACATCATGATCCATTTTTTGAGCTTGGTGCTGTATGCGACGCAGCCGCCGCCTTTAATCACACCCTTATTCAACACGACGGGATTCTTGGGATCGCTGATATCGACGAAACCTCCGCCCGCAGGGAGCAGGCGCTGCTTGCCCTTGGCCCACAGGACCATCAGCGGTTCGCCGCCGGAAATTGTCGAACCGGGAAGATGCGAAATAATCTCCATGTTGTGGATGTACTGCTTCTGGTCGAGATACGTGAGCGAACCCGACGGAAGAGGGAGTTCGGGAGGGAGGTTAGAGGTGTAAAGACCAGCTTGTTGGGCTCGCGCGGCCACGGCGCCCACGAGGCCGGCGCCCGCCGCAGCAACGATAGCGCCAGCCGTACTCTTGAGAAGATCTCTGCGGCTTAGTCCCGGACGCTTTCCTTGGGATTCACGAGCGTCGCTTTCGAATGAGTTTGAATCCTTGCGGACCGTGGACATAGGTCACCTCGTTGGTGTGCTCAAGAATTGACAAGAAGGCGGATCGCTCTTCCAGAAGGACAGCACTGGAGATGCCTCGCAAATTACCGCGAGAGCATACAGCAAGTGCATCTTCCGGCAAAGCTGCTTACCTCTTGTTCTTTGGATTCATTTGCACTGCTGAGTAGACGTATGGCTTCTGCGGCAGGTTTCCGGCGGGAGATGAGAGTTCGCGGGATAGGTGCCGCGCGAAGATGCCTTTGAAATTACGAATGGCGAGACGCTTCAGCGTCTTGGATCCTTGGTTTCAACTGCAAAACGCTCCGCGCAAGCCGCCCCGACATTCAATCGATCAAGCACGTGCGTAAGGAATCCAGACCTGCATGGGTGTCGCCTGGCGATTCGCCCAGACATAATACGGGATCAGCACGAGATTCTGCGGCCGCTTCTTCGGGGCGTCCGGGCTCGCCGGTACATAGAGCGCTTCCTGGTTTGAAGAGACTTCCAAGACGGCTCCGTTGTGATGCAACACGGTCACGCCGTCGAGCAGGTCGGCCTTGTATTCGGAGTGGAAGACACTATTCGACGCCTGACTGCCAGCCAGAATAGAAACGTCGGAGAGCGCGGGAGCGTTGGGCTGATCAAGTTGTTCCAGGCAGTAAACGATCGGGCCCCGCTGTACGGCAACGCGGCCGGTGTTTTCCGACACGCGTCGATTAGAGGAAATGATTTCCGGAGTCATGGGAAAGTTGAGGCTGACAGTATCGCCGGGCGACCACTGCCGCCGAATCGGCAGGTATTGGCCGTGCTGGACCCCGTCCAGAGTCTTTCCATTCACCGCGACCTTGGCGTTCCTCACCCAGCCAGGGATTCTGACATACAGAGTGAAGTCTGTTGGCTGAGACGGTGTAACCGTAAGTTGTACGTCGCTATCCCAGGGATAGTTGGTCTTCTGCTGGATCTTCAGCGGGGCGCCGCTCTCCAGGCGCCAATCCAGCACGGAGTTGTCGTACAAATGCACGTAGACGCCGTCCTTGCTGGTGCTGTAGAAATATCCGGGGAGCGAAGCAAAAGTGCGCTCGATATTGGGGGGGCAGCAGGTCACGTCGTACCAGGGATTGCGAATTTTGTCGCCCGACGAGGGATCGAAGGCAAGCGGATTACGGTAGCAATAGGTGGTTCCGTCGAGGGACATGCCGGAATTTATGCCGTTGTACAAAGCGCGTTCGATGACATCGGCAAATCGCGCTTCACCGCTGGCCGCGAGCATGCGCCAGTTCCACATCATGTTTCCGATGGCCGCGCAACTCTCGCCATAGGCTTGCGCATTCGGCAGCTCATAGGGCTCGCCGAAGGCTTCGCCCTGGCTGCGAGCGCCAACACCGCCGGTGACATACATCTGCCGGTTGACGAGATCGTCCCAGAGGGCGGTCAGCGTCTTCCAGTAGGACGGATCGCCGGTCTCGAGGTAGTAGTCGGTTGCGCCGCAGCAGGCGTACATCGCGCGAACGGCATGCCCCTCGAGCTTGGTGCGTGAAGTGAATGGAATCCCCGAGTACATGTAGACGAACTGTCGGCGTTCCAAAGGAATGCGGTCATCGCCTTGCAATATGTATCCGGCGAGGTCCACGTAGCTGCGGTTACCCGTGGTGCGGTAGAGTTCGATGAGCGACATCTCAATTTCGGGGTGGCCAGAAACGATGGGCTTCTTGCCCGGGCCCGGACCGTAATTCGGAATCAGAAAATTGTCGACGAACTTAGCACCGGCATCGAGAAGCGTCGCATCACCGGTGGCGCGATAGTAAGCAATTGCACCCTGCAACATATGGCCGAGGTTATAAAGTTCGTGGCCAACCTCTTGGCTTTTGGGGAGCATCCTCTCCGGGATGTGATCGCCGACGTAGTAGGTGTTCAAATATCCGCTGGGCTCCTGTACCGCGACCACTTCGCGGATCATGCGATCGGTAACGCTGCGGAGTTCGGGCCGGTCGCCGGATTGCAGAGCGAATCCCACAGCTTCGGTCCACTTATAGATATCGGAGTCGGAAAAGTACGGTCCTCGCTGGGGCGCCGAACTCTTTCCTACCAGACGGCGGAAATTGTCCATGCGGCCGTGCTGTTCAAGTTGCTCCCGCATGGTCGGAATGCTGCGCTCCACGTTGGTTTTGCGACGCTTGGCCCAAAAACCTTCCTCGATGGTCACCGCGCGAACGGGAACCGCATGAAGGTTCGCGTATGGAGAATTGGCAAGGTTGAGGACGCCTTGGTCCTCGCGAGGCAAAAGCGATCCGGCTGCGGCATTCATTTCGAATCCGTGTAAACGCGCCGGCCGTTCATGGAGCGCGAAAGAAAGGGCTGGACGGGCGAGGCAAGAAACAGCAGCCGAAGAGGCCGCCGCAGAGAGAAATCGCCGACGAGAAACATTGCTTTTGGAATTCATGGTCGATGACCTTCCTTGCTGGCCCTGGCGGACCCGTCGACGCTAAACCGCTGATCCCAAGTGTGTCGTCACCGAGATTGAAATGCTCGCGTCTGAAGAATGTGGGAATAGAAACTAGAAAGCCCACCGCTTGCGTTTTTTTGCAAGACGGTGGGCTTAGGCTTGTCACGTCGGCATATTCGCCGCGTCTAGAAGGTTATCTTGGCGCCCAACTGCCACCATCTCGGAAGCGTCTGGCTGGTTACCTGGCCAAAGTTTCCAGCGGACAGATCACCATTGACGTTCTGGAAGTTTGGATGGTTGAACAGGTTGTAGAACTCAAACCGGAGTTGCAGGTTGAGCCTCTCCGTGATGTGTGTGTCCTTGTAAACGGTCGTGTCCGTCTGCACGAAGCTGGGGTTGCGGAATTGACCTGTCTTCTCGTTGCCATTTGTACCCAGCGTAGGCGTCGTAAACTGACCGGGCGCGAAGATGCCGGTGATATATGTGCTCCTCGACGATCCTTGGCTATAGCCGGAAACGTTGGGATAGTCGAGGTTATCTCCATCGGCGTTGTAATCCCCGCCTCCGGTAAACGACGCCGAGGTAAACACCGTGAAAGGATAGCCGCTCTGGTAAATACTGGTGGCGCTGAGTCCCCACCCTCCCGTCAACTTCCCCACCGGTCCCAGGCCATTATTTAGGCCCGGCAGTTCGTAGTTGAAGCTGGCGGAGAAGCGGTTGGGAACGTCCCAAGGCGAGGGGCCATAGAACTGGTGAGGGTTCAGCGCGCTCGGATACTGGCCCGCGTCATCTTTGGACGAAGAACGCGTGTAGGATACGTCAAAGAACCCACGCTTGGCTCGCCCTCTGAAGTCAAAGGTTACGCCCTCGTAGTTCCCCACGCGATTGTTGTCGGTATAGTTGATCTGACCAAAACTGGAATTGAGCCGCGTCGGTGCGGAGCCCGCCGGCTTGCCTATCAAGTCTCCGGGCAGGGAGTTGATGTCAACCCCATAACTGACGTTACCGGTCGTATCGCCGAGCCCGACAAGGTTAGCGGAGTGAGATCCACTGTAAAGCAAGCTGGCAACAAATTGACTGCCAATCCTGTGCTCCAGGGTAGCCGCAAAAATGTATGCGGTGGGGGATACTATGTTGGGGTTAATTCCCCCAATCGTGAACGCTGCGCCCGCGATTCCTCCTTTGGCGTCCAGACAAGGAACTGTAGGACACAAGGCGGAGCCTCCCAGCGCAGGGAATGTGAACCCAAACGGGGGCTTGTTACCGGTCCCCTGGGCGAAAATGGGTGGAGTGGACGACCCGGAGAAGAACGTAGGCAGGATTAGCCCCGGTGGATTGCCGCGGAATTCTTCCTGGATGTTGGCGGGCGTGAGCCAGTTGGAATACATCCCAAACCCGCCACGCAGGAGCCAGGCACCCTTTCCGTTAATATCCCACGCCGCACCGATGCGCGGATTGTAGGTCTTAGGCGAGTGATTGAGCGCATTCTTTGTGGCTTTGGCAACGCCGCTGGCTACCTGATCCTGGAAGGTCGCGCCGGACCCCAGGTAGAAGTTGCCAAACACCGTCGAAGGTGACCGGGAATACGGGTTCCCCTGATTGTCGAAACGGAAGCCCAGCGTCAAGGTCAAATTGCGCCGTGCTTTCCAAGTGTCCTGGGCAAAGAGCCCCCAGGTTTTAGAAGCAGCGTCCCAGTTCCAAAGTTGCTGCTGACCGGTTATGGGGTTGTACATCACCCCACCTTCCGTTAGGGGCGCATCCTGCGCCAGCTTCAACAAATTGTCGAAGCTGAATCCTGGATGCGACCAGGGCCCCTGGAACGGCTCCACATCGTCTCCAAACCAGCCTTCGTAGCCCACCTTCAACACGTGCGCGCCACGAACGTGGGTGAGAACATCGCGCCAGTGATAGTTATGCTGGATGAAATCGCCTTGAGCAAAGCCCACGCCGTATCCGACGGACTGCCCGGTTACGCCGACTCCCGGAATGGTGAAGTCACCGGTCTCACCGAGAAAGCCCTCGATGCGATTCTGGCCAAAGCTTGCTTCATTCAGCGTCGTCGGACTGAAGGTGTGTGCCCAGTTCACTTGCAAGGCTTGCTCCGTGTTGTGGTTCGTTGTTGAGAACTGTGGAATCACCGCCGGTCCGCCATAGTGGAGGAGCGTCCGGAAAAAGCTGCCGTAAATGCGGTCGTTCTTGAAATACTTGTCGACGCGGCCGAAATACTGATCGCCATTTCGGAAATTGCTGGAATTGAATACTCCGGTGTCGATCATTGGGGTAGAACAAGGCAAGCCGCTTGTAGCGGGCGTTCCACAAGTACCGGGGAAAACATCGTTTGCCGTCTGTGCTACGCCGCTGACCGTCGCGCTAGAGGGCGTATACGTAGTCAAAATCTTAGTGCCAAAAGTGTTCGGAAAGTTGGCTTGGGCAAAAGCTGCAAACTGGGCGTCGGGAAAGGTCAGCACCTGGTTGCCCGTGGATGCAGACGAGCGCAACGGTTCGACGGCAAAGAAGAAGAAGAACTGATGGTGGGGAATGATTGGACCGCCGATTGCGGCTGAGAAGTTGTTGCTGTGGAACGGATTGTAGGCGTGGTCGGAGCCGGGCAAAGAATACTTTGCATACATCTTTTGGTAGTTAAAGTAGTCGCTGGCCAAGCCGTGAAACTGGTCCGAACCGGATTTCGTGGTCATGGCGAACTGGACGGAACTCGAGTGTCCGTATTCGACGGAAAACGTGTTGACCTGCGTGGCCGCTTCTTGAATGACGTCCGGGTTGGGTGTGAGATTCAAGACACCTTGCCGGATACTGCTGGTAACGTCAAGCCCATCGACGATCCACATGTTGGCAACCGTGCCTTGACCGTTGGCGCTGGCGTCCACTGCCACTTCCGTAGAGAAGTTATCCACGCCCGATCCGGGAGAGCTTCCAACCATCGTCCCCAGTCCAGAGACGCCGGGGGCCAAGGTTACCAGCGAAAGCATGTTGCGGCCCGCCAGCGGCAAAGCCGATAACTCCTGGGTTTCGAGCGTCTGTTGATTTCGAGTCTCCGCAGTGTTCACAAGCGGAGCTTCGGAGGTGACGGTCACCGCTTCGGTGGCCGTGCCAACCTTTACGGAAATGGGGACGTTCAGGTTTTGATTGGTCTCCAGAGTGACAGTCGCCTCCGCCCTGGCAAAGCCCGCGGCCTCGGCGGTGATTTTGTAAGACCCCGGAGCGAGACTTAGAAACCGATAGTTGCCCGAAGCATCCGAAGTCGTAGAAGCGGTCACCTGGGTAGCTAGGTTGACCAGTACAAGGTTCACCTGCGCAATCGTCGCTCCACTGGGATCCACAACAGCGCCCTGAATGTTTCCGGTGAATTGAGCCTGACTGGAAGCCGCCAGCAGCAGAACGGCGGCGCAAAGCCACACGGACCGCAAAACGAGAAATCTACCTTTCATTCGCTTTCCTCCCCCCCGAGCATCGCGCTACGTATAACGTTATCCAGGACCTCGCCCCGTAACGTTGGTTTCCCTACGCACACTGTTAAGTAAACGTTTGCCGCACACCGTTATAAAATATATAGCCCCGTGTAAACGCGGCTGTCAAGCATTTTTTCTGCTCCGTCTGAACAATCTTTCTTCTGGGTCTGACGACGCAGAGAAAACGTGACCCCGTAGACGAGGCCGCCTAGATCACGCCTTGGACCAGCCTTTGTTGGGCACCGGTCCTGATCCCTCCCGCAGGGTGATGAGTTGATTGGCCGGGATGCGCTTGAATGATTCATGCAGCCCGTTGGGCCAGTACACTTCGAGATCGGCCGAAGTGAAGCTTCCGAGACCGAAGTGCAGCCGGGGATCGTTGCAAGAATAAAAACTGGACTGGCTCAGCACGGCTTGCACCTGGGTCTTTCCTCCGTAACGAACGAGCACGCGCGCGCCGATGGCGCTGCGATTGGACTTCACGCCCTCTAGTTTCACCTTGATCCAATTTTGTTTACCGCTGAGGTCGTTGCGCAACAGGGACGGAGGCTCGTTCAGGTTGACGATGAGGACATCCATGTCGCCATCATTGTCGAAGTCTCCGAAGGCGCATCCGCGACTGCAGTGCGCCTCCGCCACGCCAGGTCCGGCCGCATCCGTAAGTTCTTCGAAGGTGCGATTGCCAAGATTACGAAACACGGCGCGCGGCGTCTTGTTGGCATATTGCGGGAGCTTACGTTCTACCTCCGGATACACGTTGCCGGTGACCATAAACAGATCGGGATAGCCGTCGTTATCGAGATCCGCAATCCCAGCGCCCCAACAGATGTAGCGGGTCTCGACGCCAATGCGCGAGGACCGGGTTACGTCGTCGAAATTCCCCTTCCCGTCGTTGTGGTAGAGAACATTGGCGTCGTCGGCAAAATGTGTTTTGAAAAGGTCGAGATGTCCGTCAAGATCATAATCGCCAACGCCCACCCCCATTCCCGCTTGCTCCGTACCATCCTCGCTGAGAGCCACGCCCCGCAACACGCCTTCTTCGCGAAAGGTTCCGTCGTGGTTGTTCATGAAGAGCAGACTGGGAGTGGAATCGCAGGCCACATAAATATCGGGCCACCCGTCTTCGTCAAAATCCGCGGCCACCACGGTCATTCCGTAGCTTTGCGCAGCCTCGGTGATACCGGCCTGTTGGCTGACATCGGTAAACGTTCCATCGCCATTGTTTCGATACAGCGAATGGCGTCCCATAGGCAGCCCGCGTGGTCCACACTCCACGGGGATGCCTTTCCAATTGCAGTTGGTGTTCTCTCCGGGAACCGGCGCATGTTCAAAGGAGAAACGAACGTAGTTGGAGACAAATAAATCAAGGTGTCCGTCACGGTTGTAATCCAGGAAGCTGCATCCCGCTCCCCAGCGGGGCTGATTATTCACGAGCCCTGCGGCTTTGGTCACATCCGAAAATGTACCACCGCCATTGTTGCGGTAGAGCACGTTCTGTCCGTAGTAAGTGCAAAAAATATCTTCGAAACCGTCGTTGTTGTAGTCCCCGATGCAGACCGCGGAGGCCCAACCGGCGGCTCGCAACCCCGCCTGCTCCGTGACATCCGTGAACGTGCCATCACGATTGTTCTTGTAGAGCCGGTTAGTGGCGTCGGAAGGCGCGCCTTCCAGGCGAGTTCCCGAGAGCAAGAAAATATCGATCCAGCCGTCATTGTCGTAATCCAGGAAGGCGCAGCCGCAGCCGGTAGCCTCCAGAATGTACTTCTTGCTTTCCACGCCTCCGTAGATCACAGGCGCGCGCAGTCCCGCGGCGGATGCCACATCGACAAAGTGTGCGTGGAACGGACGCCCCGAAGGAGCCGGCCTCGCCAAGGGCTTGGCTGTATGCGTTGAAACACCTTGTGCGAGGAGCCGCTCGGTCGCCGCTGAAATCGCGGAGCCGATGGAAAGTTGCACAAACGTGCGGCGCGTAAAAATCATTACCGGGCAGTTCCCTCAGAAATTCGTGCGCTGCAAGTTTTCAAGTATCGACTCGACCGCCGCGCGAGTAAAGGTTTGCTTGGAATACGGCGGCCTTGGACAGACGAGATGAAACCCCGGAACCTAGGGTTGCGCCGGCGGCTTTGCCGGCGCGTCCTCCTCGATCAATTTATAGCGGTAGCGCTCTCTTTCTTCTTTCGTCACCTGTTCACGAAGTTCCGCGAGGCGTTTCAACAAGGCCGGAATCTCGGCGTTGTTCCCAGTTTTCCTGAGCGCCTGGATCAAGCGATAGGTGGCCGTTTGATCCTTCGGATCACTGATCAGAGCCTTCCTGCACTGGTCGACGGCTTCCTGGTATTGTCCCGTTTGCAGGTAGAGTTTCGCCAGCACACCTCGAGCAGCGGCAAGGGTGGGTTGCAAGGCGACCGCTTTTCTGGCCGAGCGCATGGCGCTTTGAAATTCGGGCGTTCCCGGATCAGCGCCTTTCTGGGAGAGAATGTCGGCTTGCAGGTAGAGCAGAAGGGCATCGTTCGGGTTGCGCGCGAGTTTCGCGCGGACCGTCGACAACGCGTGATCGAGATCGTTCGCTTGCACCGCTGCCAATCCCTGAGCGGCTGAGCTTAAAGACTGGCTGGGATCCAATTCGTGCGATCTCTCAAAATCGGCTTCCGCCTTGTCGTATTGGGCCAACTGCACATAGAGGACGCCGCGCGCCAAATAGAGCGGCGCAGCATTGGGCTGCAGACCTATGCCCTCATTGATTACGTCAATGCCGACCTGAAACGATTCGTGCGCGAAGGAAATGTTGGCAAAATCCAAGTAAAGACTAACATTTCGCGGATCCAGCAGAATGGCCTGTCGAAGCGTGCTGACCGCTCTTGGAGTGTCGCCAGCGTCCTCGTACGCTGTGGAAGCCAACTCCAGAGTGTCGGCATTTGGATCGTGGAGATCAAGCAGCGGCCCCAACGTGGCAATGGCGTCCTGCGGCTTGTGGGCCATAAGTTGGATGGCCGCCAGCAAGCGACGCTCCTGCTGATCGTCCGGGTGAAGAGCCATCGCGCGCAGGAAAACTTGTACCGCCTCATCGAGGTGTTTGAGCTTCACCAGGCAGGTGGCGTAGGCATGTAGGGCGTCGAGCTGAGAGTCAATCAGTGCACCAGCCTTCTCGAAATGACCTGCTGCGGCAGCGCAATTCCCCTGCTGGTACTCCAGCACAGCCAGCATGGCATGGCTGGTCGGGTCGGCAGGGCGCAGGCGCAGTAAACGGTTTAGGAGCGGCACGGCATCGCGATTGCCTGCCTGGTATTCGATTTGAGCGGCGCCCTCCAGAGCTGCAAGGTAGTCGGGAGCGATTTTCAGCGCTTGCTGAAACGCCGCCAGCGCCTTTCTACTGTCTCCTTCGCCCGCAAGTGCAATGCCTTGTAGGGTCCACAAATGCGCATCGTTCGGTAGTTCTCGCAAAGCAGAACGGGTCAATTGCACCGCCCGGTCGAATTCTTTGGCACGCAATGCCGAAGTGATTGCCTCGACTTGATCTCTTGGGGTCTGTGAAAGAGCCAAAGAATGACAAGACAGCAGGACCACCAGGGGACCAAGTTTTTTCCACGGAATCATTGTCAATCACCAGGGCGGACGGAGAACCTGCGCTTGCAGGATACTTGAGAAAGCGATTGCAGCCTATGCCACTCTGGCATTACTGCTTCCGGATCATGAGCTGCACGGGGGCGCCTCCGCTTGACACACCCGGCGCTGCGCAGTATAAAGCCAAGGAAAAACGTTTACCAAGAGAACTTAAACGTTAGCAAGATTAAGCGGAAAAAACTTGCCGGCTCGACGGCTGGGCGGGCGACCGACTCCGCACCTTCCAAATGGCCGCACGATGATGTGGTGATTCACGGCTGGGGTCTTTGCTGAACGGTATGGAAATGAGTCGGGCTGGTGTGGTCCATAAACAGTGGTGGTTAGGAGACAATAATGGGGAGACTGAGGGCAACCATTCCTGTAGTCACGACGATGCTGGCCTTTTTTGCCGCCACAATCGCGATGCCTTATCCGCGTGCAGAGGCTAATTCGAAAATGCAGAAGCAAGCGTTCGGCAAATTACAGGATGGGCGATCGGTGGATCTGTACGTCCTAACCAACAAGCAAGGGGCAGAGGCGGAAATTACCAACTACGGAGCTACGCTGGTATCGCTGAAAGTGCCGGACCGCAGCGGAAAACCTGGGGATGTCGTGCTGGGCTACGACAAAATTGAGGGATACGAGAACGGCAAAGCATTTTTCGGGGCTTCTGTTGGCCGGTATGGGAATCGCATCGCACATGCAAAGTTTGTGCTCGATGGCGTGACTTATACCCTCGAAAAAAATGACGGCGAAAACCACCTGCACGGCGGCTTTAACAAGCGAATATGGACAGCCAAGGATGTTTCCAGCGGCGCGGGGCAAGCGCTGGAGCTAACTTATTTGAGCAAGGATGGAGAAGAAGGCTATCCCGGCAACGTTTCCGTCAAAATCGTCTATACCCTTCTGGCCGGTCAGAATGCGCTGAAGATTGATTACACCGCGACGACCGACAAAGATACCGTCCTCAACCTGACGCATCATTCGTATTTCAACCTTGCCGGCCAAGGAAATGGCGACGTTCTGAAACAGCAACTGACGATTCACGGCGGCCGGTTTACTCCAGTGGATTCGGGCTTGATTCCCACGGGCGAGCTTCGCGAGGTGCGGAACACACCCTTTGATTTCTTGCAGCCGTTTGCTATTGGCACCCGGATCGACCAAGACGACCAGCAACTGAAGTTTGGCAAAGGCTACGATCATAATTGGGTGCTGGACCGCAAATCGCCGGGATCCATGTTTGAGGCGGCGGAAGTCTACGATCCGCAGACCGGGCGGGTGATGGAAGTATCGACAACGGAGCCCGGCCTGCAGTTTTACAGCGGAAATTTCCTGGACGGAAGTATTCAAGGCAAGGATGGCAAAACCTACGCGCACCGCTCCGCACTGTGTCTCGAGACGCAGCATTTTCCCGATTCGCCGAACCATGCTGACTTTCCCTCGACGGTTCTAAAGCCGGGACAGCAACTCCACTCCACGACAATCTATAAGTTTTCCACTCGCAAGTGAGCAGCGGCGGATAGCAAATTCGGTGCCGCAATGAAAACACTTCTCCGGATTTTGCCGGCGTTCACGCTCTTGCTCTTATTGGGTCCCGTATCCCGGACACAACAAGTTCCTGAAAGCGTGAGCGTCCATGTGCATGCCGACCAACTCGAAGGAGCGATCCCTCCGATCTGGAATTTTTTTGGATACGATGAACCAAACTACACCTACGCCGCGAATGGCAAGAAGCTTCTGAGCGAACTGGCCGGCCTCAGTCCGGTGCCGGTGTATGTGCGCGTCCACAATCTTTTGACCACGGGTGACGGCACTGCTTCCCTGAAATGGGGATCCACCAACGTTTACACCGAAGACGCGGCGGGAAAACCGATTTATAGTTGGACGATTTTGGACCACATCTTCGACACGTTTCGCGCAGCCGGGGTCAAGCCTTTGGTGGAAATTGGCTTCATGCCCGAGGCGCTTTCCACGCACCCCGAGCCTTATCGCCACAACTTTCCGCAAGGGACGATCTACACGGGCTGGGCCTACCCGCCAAGAGATTACCAAAAATGGTCGGAGCTCGTTTTTCAGTTCGTCCGTCATCTGCGCGAGCGCTACGGCGATGCCGAGGTAAAGACCTGGCTGTGGGAAGTGTGGAATGAGCCGGACATCGAATACTGGAAAGGAACTGCGGAGGAATACTTCAAGCTCTACGATTTTTCCGCCGACGCGGTCTTGCGAGCTCTTCCAGAAGCCCGCATGGGAGGCCCCGATAGCACCGGTCCAGGCAATCCAAAAGCGGCAGAATTCTTGCGCCTGTTCCTCGAACATTGCGCACACCAGCGGAATTACGCGAGCGGCAAAACCGGTTCGCGCCTGGATTTCATCAGCTTTCACCCCAAGGGATCGCCGAAGTGGCAAGGCGATCACGTTCAGATGGGCATCGCTCGTCAGCTCACCGCCATCGAGCAAGGCTTCAAAATCGCTGGATCTTTTCCGGAATGGAGCCGGACGCCCATCATCTTGGGAGAGTCCGACCCCGAAGGATGCGCCGCGTGCTCCGCCCAAGACAATCCTCAGAATTCGTACCGGAACGGATCGCTGTACGCGTCCTATACGTCTGAAGTCCTGTACAACATTTATGCGTTGGCGAGCCGCGAGCACACCAATTTCCTCGGTGCGGTGACCTGGGCGTTTGAGTTCGAAGGCCAGCCGTACTTTGCAGGGTTCCGCGAACTGGCCTCCAACGGATTAGACAAGCCGGTGTTGAACGCGTTCCGCATGTTTGGAATGCTGGGCCACGACCGAGTGAGAGTAACCAGCTCGGGGGCCTTGCCAACCGATGAAGTCGTTCGTGCCGGAGTGCGCGGACAACCGGACATCAATGCGATTGCCACCCGGAAGGATAACGAGATCGAAATCCTGATTTGGAATTACCACGACGATGACCTTCCGGCCGACGCCGCTCCAATTGACCTCGTCATAGAGGGACTACCCGCAAAGACGAAGATCGGCTTGGGCGAGCATTTTCGGGTCGATTCCGATCACAGCAACGCCTTCGCGGCATGGAAAGACACCGGATCTCTTCAATCGCTTTCTCCCGGCCAATACGAACAACTAGAAGGTGCCGGGCAATTGCAGCTTCTGAATTCTCCCGCGTGGATACCGATCGAGCGAGGCGCCGCGCGCCTGCAATTTACGTTGCCCAGGCAAGGTCTGTCTCTTTTGCGCATTGCCTGGTAGCTCCCCCGCGGAAGAAATCGCCAAGGACACGAAGCTTCCAAGCGCGTCCATGATTGACAAGCCCCTTGGTGGGCAGTATAAATGCTGAGTAAACGATTACCGTCACTTGTCCAACCCGCACGCTGAACTCTGGCACTTAGGAGCGTTCAGCAACGCCGATCTGGGAGAAAAAATCATGAATACAACATCGAGGCGGCGATTCCTAAAGACGGCGGCGGTCACGACCGGCGGCGTCCTGGCGGCGCGCTCCCTTCCCGCATGGGGCCGCCCCTCCGCGGAGGTAGCCATTGTCCCAGGACTGTCTGTGTTCGGATACTCCCAGGTGCAATTGCTGGATGGCCCGTTTCGCCGCCAGTTCGATCAGAACCACGACTTGTTCTTGCATCTCGATGAAAACGCATTGCTCAAACCATTCCGGCAGCGCGCAGGCATGCCTGCTCCGGGGCCCGACATGGGCGGGTGGTATGACAACTCCAGCGATTTTACGCCCGTGGAGAATTTCCACGGCTTCATCGCCGGCCACACTTTTGGGCAGTACGTCTCGGGTCTTTCGCGCGCTTACGCGATAACCGGATCAAAGCCCACGCAGGAAAAAGTGCATCGGTTGGTTCGTGCCTACGCGCAGACCGTGGATCCCACCGGGAAGTTTTATGAGGACTATCGTCTCCCGGCCTATACGTTCGACAAGACCTGCTGCGGTCTAATCGATGCCCACGAGTTCGCCGGCGATCCAGCCGCACTCGACGTGCTCTGGCGCAGCACTCAAGCGGCGATGCCGCACCTTCCGGAAAAGGCGCTCAGCCGCGCCGAACAGCGTGCTCGCCCACACAAAACCATCTCTTATACGTGGGATGAAACGTACACCCTGCCGGAAAACCTGTTCCTTGCGTATCAACGCAGCGGAGACCCGCGCTACCGGGATCTCGCGGTTCGCTTCATCGAAAAGGAATACTTCGAGCCTCTCGCGGAAGGACATAATGTCCTCCCCGGCGAGCACGCTTACAGTCACGTCAATGCGTTCAGCTCCGCCATGCAAGCGTATCTGGTGCTAGGCGACGAGAAGTATCTTCGCGCCGCCAGCAATGGTTTTCGCATGGTCCAAGAACAAAGCTACGCCACCGGTGGATGGGGCCCGGACGAAGCCTTCGTCGTGCCAGGAACCGGCGGCTTGGATGCGAGCTTGGGGCAAACTCACTCCAGTTTTGAAACTCCTTGCGGCGCCTATGGTCACTTCAAGATCACGCGCTACTTGTTGCGAGTGACGCGTGATTCCCGCTACGGCGATAGCATGGAGCGCATGCTTTACAACACGATTGCCGGCGCCTGGCCGATCCTCCCTGATGGAACCACGTTCTACTATTCCGACTACAACAACGCCGGCAAGAAGGTCCACTACAAGGATAAGTGGCCCTGCTGCTCGGGCACGTTCCCGCAGCTGGCGGCCGACTACGGCATCAGCTCCTACTACAAGAGTCAGGACGGCATCTACATCAATCTGTTCTTGCCTTCGCGTGTCTCCTGGTCGCAAAACAACACGCAGTGTACGTTGACGCAGACCACGGAATACCCGCGGGCGAACACGTCACAGTTCGAGTTCAAGCTAGCTCGGCCTGAGACTTTCACGGTATACGTGCGTATTCCGGCCTGGGCGGGCGCGAAGACGGCCCTTTCCATCAATGGCCACCGTGTAGAGCACGAACTGATTCCTGGAAAATTCCTAGCCCTGCAGCGTACGTGGAAAGATGGGGACAGAATGGACCTGGAGATGCATATGTCGCTGAGCTTGGAAGCCGTTGACGACCAGAACCCCAACACCATGGCCTTGATGCGCGGTCCCATCGCCCTGTTCGGGGTTGGAGACATTCCGTCGCGCATCACGCGCCAGCAGTTGCTGGCGGCGACGGCCGTCGCTCAATCGTCCGAGGATTGGGTGGTCCAGACGGACGCTGGCAGTTTGGTCCTTCGCCCCTTTGCGGCGATTATGGACGAAAACTACCGCCTGTATCAGCGAGTCGAGGGTTGAAGAACACAGAAACGGAAGAAACTTCTCAAGCCAGCCACCGCGCCACGAGAAAATTGTGCGCTTGTCACGCGTGATCGTTCCTCTGCGCCAGGAGTCCCCGCCTGCGTTCCGTGAAATCGGCCGTTCCGCGGGCGGCATTGACTTTGTGCATGGACTTCTTGAGAAAGCGTAATCTATAGTATCGGCAGTCCCCCAATAGGGTCTTACGAATCCATGGATATTCGCGAAATCGCAAAACGCGCAAAGGTGTCAACGGCGACGGTATCAAGGACGATCAATCGCGTACCGAGTGTTGACCCGCAACTCGCCAAACGTGTGTGGAAAGTCGTCGAGGAACTCGGATACTACCCAAACACGCAGGCCCGCGCGTTGGTTTCAGGAAAGAGCAGAATTTTTGGTCTCATCGTTTCCGAAATCACCAACCCGTTCTTCCCCGAGATCGTTCAATCTTTCGAGGATATCGCGGTACAACACAACTACGAAATCCTTTTGACCTCCACGGTCCATGATCCCAAGCGGATGGAGTTGGCGGTCCGGCGGATGATTGAGCGCCGAGTCGACGGTGTGGCCATCTTGACGTTCGGCATGGAGGACTCACTCATCGAAGACCTGCGCTTCCGCAAGGTGCCCCTGGTGTTCGTGGACGTCGGGCCGCACGTGGCGGGCGTTAGCAATATTCGCATCGACTATCAGCACGGTATCCGCCAGGCGGTGCAACACCTAGCCGCTCTGAGGCATCTGCGGATCGCGTTTGTGACGGGGCCTTTACATCTCAAATCGGCGCTGGCTCGAAAAGCTGCGTTTGAGGGAGCCATGCAAGAAATCGGGCTGGAAATTCCTCCCGAGAGGATCGTTGTGGGCGATCACAAAATGGAAGGCGGCATGCAGGCCCTGGTGCAGCTCGCCGGCTTGCGCGATCGTCCAACCGCGATTCTGTGCTCGAATGACATGACCGCGATCGGCGTGATGCGGGAAGCCTATGAATATGGCATCGTGATTCCGCGAGATCTATCGGTTGTGGGCTTCGACGATATCCGGCTCTCGCAATTTACGACTCCTCCGTTGACAACGGTCCAGATGTCGCAGACGCTGCTCGCCGAGTACGCTTTTAAGGCCCTGCGAAGTGAAGTGGAGAGAGTAGCGACCTCGCCCTCGGGAAGCGAATACGAGTTGCTCACGAACCTCGTCTTGCGCGGCTCCACGGCGCTCGCACCATCAGGTGACATTGCGATGAAATCTTCGAAAATCACCCTTCTCCGGCGGGCCCCCGGAGAATCCACCAAGAATCGTTGACTGCCAGTATATTGCGCCGGTTTTGATATTTCCTCCAGGAATGCGCAACCATGTACAATACAAAGCAGATTCTGTCGTGGAACAGACTGAATCCAGAAAGCTAATTGACAAAAGGGGTGGGGTTCTCTACTTTCTGTTGTGCCAGTAAACGATTACTGGATTTGTGGAAGGGCTTCCTTGGTGACTGAGCTATGCTTTTGCCGGCCTTGCGCGAACAAGTCTTGGACGCCAATTTGGAGTTGGTGCGCCGAGGATTGGTACTTTATACATTCGGCAATGCCAGCGGCATTTCTCGCAAGGACAATCTGGTGGTCATCAAGCCGAGCGGAGTGCCCTACGAGACCATGAAGCCCGAGCATCTGGTGATTACCGACTTAGACGGTAACGTAGTCGAAGGCGAGTTGAAGGCTTCCTCTGACTTGCCCACTCATCTGGTACTTTACAAGGCCTTCCCCAATATCGGCGCCGTGGCCCACACGCACTCCGAATACGCGACAGCCTGGGCGCAGGCCCGCCGGGCAATTCCATGTTTTGGAACCACTCATGCCGATTACTTCCATGGGCCAGTTCCGGTGACGGCAGTACTGACAAATGAAGAAGTGGCTGCCGAGTATGAGAAAAACACCGGGCACGCGATTGTCCGGGCCTTTCAGGGCACCGACTCTTCGGCAATCCCCGCGGTGCTGGTCGCCAATCATGGCTCCTTCAGTTGGGGACCGGATCCAAAAACCGCGGGGCACAATGCTGTGATTTTGGAAGCCGTGGCGCGAACGGCGTACTTCACGGTAGCCATCAACCCGAGTGCGCAGCCCATCGGGCGCGAACTGCATGACAAACACTATCTGCGAAAGCATGGAAGCAGCGCATATTACGGTCAGACAAAGGACGATAAATGATGCCACCCGTGGCGATGTACGTCGCAACAAGGCTCGTACAGTTGTCCGCAGTGGACGTGGCTATCATTGCGTTCTATTTCGCTTTGGTGCTGGGGATCGGTTTCTACTTACGGGGCCGCGCCAAAACCGCCGAAGATTTTTTCATGGCAGGCCGCGAAATGACCGCTTGGGTCGCCGGCCTGAGTTTTCTCTCCGCCAATCTTGGGTCGCTCGAACTGATGGGCTGGGCGGCCGCCGCTTATCAGTACGGAATCCTGGCCACGCACTGGTATTGGATTGGTGCGATCCCCGCGATGCTCTTTCTCGGCATCGTGATGATGCCGTTCTACTACATTTCCAAAACCCATTCCGTGCCCGGCTACCTGAAGTTGCGCTTCGGAGAAGCGAGCCGCACGCTTTCGTCTGTTTCCTTCGCGTTCATGACCGTGCTCATGAGCGGCATCAATATGTATTCCATGGCTTTGGTGATGAAGGTCGTTCTTGGGTGGGATATCCATTTCAGCATCTGGGTCTCTTCTCTCACGGTTGCCATTTACGTTGCGCTTGGCGGATTGCGCTCGGCCATCTTCAATGAAGTCCTGCAGTTCATCTTGATCTGGGCGGGGGCGCTGCTCATCCCGATACTCGGGCTGGTGGAAGCGGGCGGCTGGAGCAAATTGAAGCTGCAAATAGCGCACAACGCTTCCGCGGAGTACACCCACCTTTGGGGCACACTGGGGACGTTTACCGGCAACCCGATGGGAATCCACTGGACGGGCATCGTCTTCGGTTTGGGCTTCATCATTTCTTTTGGGTACTGGACGACGGACTTTCTGGTAGTGCAGCGGGTACTTACGGCCAAAGACCTGCGTTCCGCAAAAATGGCTCCGATCATCGGGGCGGCGTTCAAGATGATGGTGCCGTTCATCGTGATCCTGCCGGGTCTGCTGGCGTTAGCGGTCCTGCCGACGAAGCTGGTGGGTGAAACAGCCGCGGTGGCAACCGGCGGCCACAGCTATAACGAAGTGCTGCCACTCATGCTGGCACGGTATTGCGGACCAGGTCTGCTGGGACTCGGCATTACCGCGTTGATCGCCGGATTCATGTCCGGCATGGCCGGGAACGTAAGCGCCTTCACCACCGTCTGGACCTATGACATATACCGGGCACTGATCAACAAGCGCGCCAGCGATCAACACTATGTCAGCATGGGCCGTTGGTGCACGATTCTGGGTGTGCTCATCAGTGTAGGCACGGCGTATCTGGTGATGTCGTTTGCCAGCATCATGGATTACGTGCAGGCCTTGTTCAGCTTCTTCATCGCCCCGCTATTCGGTACCGTCATTCTGGGAATGCTCTGGAAACGAGCGTCACCCGCCGGAGGTTTTTGGGGGTTGCTCGCCGGCACATTTTCCTCGATTGGCATGTGGGCATGGGTGAAGGCGGATCACGACGCGCTGCGCTATGTGGCCCTTTCTCCACACGCTCGCGACATGGCCGAGAACATGTATCGCGCCTTGTGGTCCTGGATCGTTTGCGTGCTGGTGACCATCGTGGTCAGCTATGCCACCAAGCCGAAGCCCGATAGCGAACTCACTGGCCTGGTTTATGGCGTAACCGCAATACCTCAGGAAGTCGATGTTCCGCTTTACCATCGCTCGGCCTTCTGGGCCGTGGCGATCACGGTCGTATTTGTGGTGCTCAATATTCTCTTTTGGTGACACAACGGGTGACGCTATGCATGATAGTGGAATTTCCATCTGGTTCTTTATCGGTATTTCGCTCCTCGTCAATGGAATTCTGATCGTCGGGGCTGGCATCTGGGAGATATTTCATCCGCCCCTGAATCCTGTCGTGCTCTATCACCTGCACGCCAACGTGTGGTGGGGCGCGATGCTTTTGGTGTTCGGTCTTATCTATTGTTTTCGATTTGCCCCAGGACGCAAGTCTTAGGGCAGGGTGCCTTTCAGAATGGGGATCCGTATGCCCGCGAACAAAATGACCATGGGCCTGATCGTAGGCAACCGTGGTTTCTTTCCCGATCACCTGGCCAAGAGCGGCCGGGAAGAAATGCTCCGAGTGCTCGGTGCCGCCGGTATCGATGTGGTGGCGCTCAGCCCGGAAGAGAGTAAGTACGGTGCGGTGGAAACGCGTGAGGAGTCGCGCCGCTGCGCGGACTTATTCAAGCGCAACCGTGAACGCCTCGATGGCGTTATCGTGACACTGCCAAACTTTGGTGAGGAACGCGCCATTGCCGACACCCTGCGTCTCGCGGATCTCCGCGTGCCTATCCTGATTCAAGCGACGCCCGACGATCCTAAGAAGATGACTATCGCCCACCGGAGGGACTCCTTTTGCGGCAAGATGTCGGCCTGCAACAACTTGCGGCAATACGGCATTCCCTACTCGATCACCACGTTGCATACGGAGAGCCCCGAATCACCTGAATTTGCCAAAGATTTGCAATGGTTCGCCGCGGTTTGCCGCGTCGTCAATGGCTTCCGCAATTTGCGCGTTGGCGCTATCGGAGCGCGTCCCACGGCGTTCAACACCGTGCGCTACAGCGAGAAGATCCTGGAATCGCAGGGCATCTCCATCGAGACTCTGGATTTGTCCGAAGTCTTGGGCCGCATCGAACGGATGAAAGACAGCGATGATTTGGCGCAGTCCAAGCTGGCGTCGATCAAGAAATATGTGGACTCCAGCAACGTGCCGCAAGCGGCGCTATTAAAGATGGCCAAGTTGGGAGCCGTCGTCGACCAGTGGATGGCGGCGACGGAAGTGACCATCAGCGCCGTGCAATGCTGGACTTCGATCGAGGAAAACCTCGGAGTGGTCCCTTGCACAGTGATGAGCATGATGAGCGAGAGCTTGCTCTCCAGCGCATGCGAAGTGGACATCTGCGGCGTGCTCGGCATGCACGCGCTCCGCTTAGCGTCGGAAACGCCTTCGGCGCTCCTGGACTGGAACAATAATTACGGATCGGATCCCGACAAAGCGGTCTGCTTCCACTGTTCCAACCTGCCCAAACACTTCTTCCGGTCGGTGAAAATGGATTTTCAGGAGATCATCGCCGGTACGGTAGGGAAAGAAAACACCTTCGGCACCTGCGTGGGGCTGATCAAACCGGGAAGTATGAGCTTCGCGCGTTTCTCAACCGATGACACTGCGGGACATATGCGCGGATATGTTGGCGAAGGTAAGTTTACGGAAGACGCGTTGAACACCTTCGGCGGCGCCGGCGTTGTGGAAATTCCGAAAATGCAGAAACTCCTGCGCTTCATTTGCGAGAACGGCTTCGAGCACCACGTCGCCGCGAATTTATCCAGCGTCGCATCCGCTGTCCACGAAGCTACCACCCGCTATCTCGGCTGGGACATGTACTGGCACGAGGGACGGCAATAACGGAGACCTGCTTTGGCCATCGTGGCTGGAGTTGATTTTGGAACGTTGAGCGTCCGCGTTTCCATCGTGGACAGTGAGCGCGGGCTCCTAGAGTCGGCTGTCTCCGAATATCCCCTGCACCGTAAACGGGAAGACCCGGAGTACGCCACTCAATCGCACGAAGATCACATGCGCGCCCTCGCTGCCGCCACCCGCGAGGCCATACGCAAAGCTGCCATTTCCGGCGACCGCATCGAAGCGATTGCCCTCGACACTACGGGCTCCTCCGTCATCCCAGTCGGCAAAGATCTGCAGCCCCTCAGCGAGTACTACTTGTGGTGCGACCATCGCGCCAAAGGCGAAGCCGCCGAGATCACCGCAGCCGCCCACCGCGAAGGGCTCGAGGCCATCAAATGGTGCGGTGGCGTGTACTCGTCCGAATGGGGTTTCTCCAAGCTGCTCCACTGGCTCCGCCACAACCCGTCGAAGCGATCCGAATTCGCATCCGCGTTTGAACACTGCGACATGGTGGCCGCCACGCTGTGCGGCATCACAGATCCCAAGAAAGTGAAGCGCAGTGTTTGCGCCATGGGCCACAAGTGGCTGTGGAATCCTGCTCTCGGCGGCTTGCCGTCGGAACAATTCCTAACCAAGGTAGACCCGCTGCTGGCGGGTGTTCGCGAGAAACTCGGCACTGAATATGCGACTTCCGATCAAATCGCAGGAAAACTCTCGCCTCATTGGGCCGAGCAGCTAGGGTTAAAGGCTGGCATCCCCATTCCCGTGGGCGCTTTCGACGCGCATTGGGATGCAATTGGAGCGGGCTGCCGTACGGACGACGTCGTGAACGTGATTGGCACCTCCACCTGCATCATTGGAATTACGCCGTCCGCGAATTTGGTTCCCGGCGTGTGCGGCGTGGTTCACGGCAGCGTGCATCCGCAGCGGACTGGTATCGAAGCAGGCCTCTCCGCCGTCGGTGATATCTTCAACGCAATCGCCACACGCGCCGGCACGGACGTACAAACCCTGAGCCGCGGTTTGGAAAACTATCGCGCCGGCCAAACCGGCCTTCTGCGGATGACTTGGGATAACGGCGATCGCACGGTCCTTGTGAACCCGAACCTGCGCGGCATCACCTTAGGCTGGAACTTACAGAGCACCGCGCAAGACGAGCTGTTTGCGGCCATCGAAGGCACAGCTTTCCATACTCGCGTGATTCTGGATCGCATGGCCGAGCACGGCGTGCACATCAAGCGGGTGATCAATGGCGGCGGAATTCCTCAGAAGAACGACGCCCTAAACCAGGTCTACGCGAATGTCCTGGGGCTACCCGTGTTGGTCCCCAGCAAGAGCGTGGTGAGTCTCGGCTCCGCCATCTTCGCATTCCTTGCCGCCGGCACCTTCAAAACCATTGAGGAAGCACAACAGAAAATCTGCCCGCCGCACAAAGTGTACGAGCCCGTGCATTCCGAACATCTGGTCTACAACGAGTTGTATCCGCTTTATCGTAAGTTGTATTTTGCTTTCGGCGAACCAGGAAAGAGCTCCGTCGCCGACGTACTCCCGGCCTTGATTCGAAGCTCCGAAGCCGTAAACAAGGTCTAGCTTCGGTTGATTTCATTCCTCCGAAGGATGAATCTCGATGTAATCCAGCGCTGCGTGTTCTTCACCTTCCGGAATGCCCTCGATTCGAATCTCGTCCCCTGGGCGAAGTGCTAGTCCGGTTATCCTGCGCCGCGTGGAGGAATCGCCTCCCACCTTCGTCGTAGGCAGGTGATCGTTCGCCACCCATTCATCCACCACTTGATCGCCCACGGAAATCCGAAACCTGGACTCGCCATTATTTTGGTCGAAGTACTCAACATCCATCTCATACCACCCAGCGGCACCCGCAAACCGGAACGATGCCGCACAGCCTTGCTCCCGGCTACATTCAATCGCCTTGCCTCCAGAAGCGTTTTCCCATGGAATGACGCCAACGGGTACGTAGCCTTGAAGCTGCACTGCTTCGGCCTCGATGCGATCGCCGTAATTTCCCACACGGACCTTCGCGTCCGGAATACCCGACGTGCGCAGGAACCAATTGCAAATGGCATCCCGCCAGACGATTGCATGACCCGTCTGATACTCTAGCCGGTCCAACACTGCCGCGTAACGCTCCTCGTCCACATGGCCTTTGAGGGACTTCCACTGCCGCACGTAGTCCGCCACGCGTTCCGCACCCTCACAGTGCGAGTCGTAAATATGCTGAATCACAGTCTTTCCCGAGTGCAGCACATGCACGTAGGGCACATGGTCAAAGAACAACAGCAACTCGTCAGGAGTGGTCTCCAGAGACTCGTATAGTTTTGCCACGGCGGTGCGGTACTGCCCCACGTAACCCGTGCCGGTGGTTACGCTGCGGTCCATCCCGATTCCTTCGTGGTCGGCACGGTGCCATTGGCCCCAGCCGTTGCGCTCGGAAGATTCCACTCCAGGTCCGCAGTGGCTGCCGAGAATATCGGTCAGCGTCTGAGCACCCAGTGGCCCCGTGTAGCTTTCATAGATGCGCCACGACGTAAGCTGCATGTCTTCGATGGTCCGCACCACCGCGGGATCGTTTCCAAAAGTCAGCCGCGTCCATTCCTCGGCAATGGTCTCCGGACTCAGATTGGGGTCCCACGCCAGACGGCCAAACCCGTACAGATTCGCCATCGCCAACGGGTGCCCGAGCCAATTCGCATCCCTCCCTACGTTGACAACGCCAACGAATCCGCCTGTCGGACGATGAAAAGCCCTGCCAGATACGAGTTCCTTCACGGGTGTACCGTCTCTTCCGGTGTGCAGGTCGAAATCCAGCACCTCTTTCCACATAGGTGGAAGAAAACACAGATGCCGCTGCTGGCCGGTATATTCCTGCGTTACTTGCAGCTCGATCGCCTCATTGGTTTTCTCGAGTCCGCCGAACAAGGGCGACACCGGTTCCCGCACCTGGAAGTCTATCGGTCCGTGCTTAATCTGAACGATGACATTGTCTTCAAATTTGCCGTCGAGCGCATGGAAGTTATCGTACGCCGCTTTGGCGCGATCGTTCTTCGGCTCACGCCAATCGAGATGGTGGTTGTAGACAAAGGCCCGATAGAAAACGACGCCACCATGTGGCTTGAGTGCATGAGCAATCACATTGGCTGCGTCTGCGGGCGTCCGGCCATAAGTCGAAGGGCCCATCTGGCCTTCGGAATCCGCCTTTACGACAAACCCACCGAAGTTGGGAATCCGCCGGTAGATCGCACCAACCTTACTGCGCCACCATTCGCCAACGCGGGAATCCAGTGGATCAAACGTGCCCAGACCTCCGATCAGCTTGGGGCTGCTCAGATCGACGGCTAGGGACATCCGGACACCCCAGGGACGGAAGGCGCCGGCAATGCGAGCGAGTTGCGGAAGAAAGCTATCTTCGAGAAGGCGCGGATCGGCATTGACATTGTTGATGGCGCACCCATTGATGCCGACGGAAGCGAGCAAGCGAGCGTAGTCGGCGACCCGCGTTAAGTCTGCGCGGACACTGCCATTCTCGAAGAAAATGGAGCGGCCGGCGTATCCACGCTCAATACTGCCGTCGAGGTTATCCCACTGATTTGCCCAACGTATCGGTGCATAAGGCTGCTGCGCTTCGTTCAGGGCGCTAACGCTTTCGTTGCGCGCGATCTTGCTCAGTAGCGCGAACACACCATACAAGACACCGCGTTCCGTCGCCGCAGTGACAATGAGGCATTCGAGTCCATGCAGTCTTCCTGTCGTCAGCCAAAAGCCGTCTTCGCGCAAGTCACCGCGAGTATGAAACTCTGGGGCCGCAGCCTGAATCGAGATGAACGTGCCCAAAACAATCGACTTCTCCTGAGGCTGGCCTTTCCCGGCACGCAGCGTCCTTCCCAGCATTCCCTTGACGCCGCGAATCAATTCCGTCTGCGCTGTTGCAAGCACGGCCGAATCGCTCAGGACAACTACGCTCGCCGGTAGCGACGCGTACTTTTCGCGTGCGGCCTGCTCGACCGGAGCGTACCGAAGCCACGCATCGTACCCGGTCTCCGCGTGCAAAGAGTTCGCCTGCGTAGCTGCGATTAGCGACGTCGCCCAAACTACGATGCGCAGGCTACGATGTCTCATCAATTCATCTCGCAACATCGGCAGGTGTGCCGAGTCTGCAGTTTTCCCATACTCCGCAACGTTACTCTGCCAGGTAAATCAAAAGTTGAACGAAAGCCTGAGCTAAGGAAAAGGACCCACTCGTACGAGGTGCGAAGTTTCTTTGCTTCGCTGCTCTTATCGCACTCCAGCAAGAATATCCACGGTCAGCTGATCCAGGTGCTCGTACGGCAACCGCTTCCTGGTGATCGCATCTTTATCGAAAGTGTGTGCCAGCAAAGCAGCGGCGCCCTGCTTGGAATAGCAGTTTGTGCAGGGGATGCCATCGACAGGACTAGAAATCTCCGTGAGAATCGCCTGAATTTCTTTGTCCGCGTGCCAATAAGCCGCTTTTTCCTTAAGGATTAGATACGTACGCATGCACCCGCGCGCAAAGTCTTTCACTCCTTCGCAATCTTCCGTCCGGTACGCGTGTGCATCGAAATGACGCGGCCCCTGATATCCAACTTCTTCTAAGAACTTCACCAACCAAAACGCCGACTTAAGGTTGGCCGAACCAAACCGGAGATCCTGGTCATACCGCCCCGGCATCTGATCGTTAAGGTCGATGTGAAAAAGTTTGCCCGCCTCCCAGGCCTGCGCAACCCCGTGCACGGAGTTCAGCCCGGCCATCTGCTCGTGCGCGACCTCGGGATTAACGCCCACCATCTCCGGGTGATCGAGCGTGGGAATGAAGCCCAGGTAGTGGCCCGTCGTCGCCATGTAAATGTCCCCCCGCGGCTCATTGGGCTTAGCTTCCAGCGCGAACTGGAATCCGTATCCGCGGTCGATGTTGTATTCGCAAAGGTAATTGATGGCTGCGCGCAGGCGTTTTACCGCTTCGTCCGGACGGCGGCAGGCGTCCGTCTCGACGCCTTCACGGCCGCCCCATAACACAAAGATCTTTGCGCCTAGTTCCGCACCCAGATCCATCGCTCGCATGGTTTTTTGCAAGGCGTAGGCGCGCACCTCGGAATCGTTCGCAGTGAAAGCTCCGTCGCGAAAGATCGGATGAAAGAACAGCGAAACGGTCGCCATCGGAACAACGATTCCGTATTCTTTGCAGGCCTTCTTGAATTCGCACACGATTCGGTCGCGCTCCGCGCAAGTCGCGTCGATCGGCACCAAGTCGTTGTCGTGCAGATTGACGCCCCAAGCTCCGACCTCGGCGAGCATAGCAACGATGTCCACAGGTGAAATGATGGGCCGCACGAAATCCCCGAAAGGATCGCGCCCGCGGTTCCCCACGGTCCACAGTCCGAAGGAAAACTTGTGTTCTGGTTTCGGCTGGTACAGACGATTGCTCGTCATGGAACTTCCTCCACAGCGCTTACTCTCAGGAACGCGCCTACGAACTGAAAATGGATTTCATCGCCGGATAGATTCGACGGTAGGCTCTGTAGCTGGAGTTCATCACCGCAACATTTGCAGCATCGGGACGCACGCGATCCACAACTCGCACGACCGACTCGCACGCTGCGTCCACGGACGGCCAGATCTTTGCGCCCACCCCCGCGAGAATGGCGGCCCCATAGGCAGCCCCTTCTTCGGCTTCCACGATCTCCACTTCGTGATCGTAAATGTCCGCTTGAATCTGTCGCCACAAGAGCGATCTCGCTCCTCCGCCGCCTAACCGAATACTGTTCACCGGCACGTTCATCTCGCGGAAGATGGTGAACGTATCCTTCAAGCTGAAGGCAACGCCTTCAAGAATGGCTCGAATCACGTGGCCTCGCGTATGCGAGGCGGTCAAGCCCGCCAGCACTCCGCGAGCCTCTGCATCCAGATACGGCGTGCGCTCGCCCATTAAGTAAGGAGCCCAAAGCAACCCGTCCGCACCGGGCGGAGTAGTGGCCGCTTCCGCGGTGAGCTGCTCGTAGGGGTCTGCTCCGTTTCGGCCAGCCTCGCTCGCAAAGCGATCGCGAAACCATCGCAGCGAGAGACCGGCTGCCTGGGTAACGCCCATCACGTGCCAACGACCCGGAACAGCATGGCAAAACGTATGTAAGCGTCCCCGAGGATCAAGTGCTGGGCGATCGGTCGCCGCAAAAACGACTCCGGATGTCCCGATGGTGGCACTCACTGCACCCGGGGCAACGATGCCCATGCCGACGGCTCCCGCCCCTTGGTCTCCCGCTCCCGCCACCACGGGTGTTCCGGTGGATAGACCGGTAACTTGGGCGCCGACTGCGGAGACTTTTCCGCAGATGTCGGGTGACTCATAAAGCGCGGGCAATAGCGACCGATCAATTTCCGCCACCTGCAGAACTTCGCTAGACCACTGACGCCTCGCCACATCCAACATCAGCGTGCCCGAAGCGTCCGCCATGTCAGTTGCCCGCTCTCCCGTCAGCCTGAAGCGAACGTAGTCCTTCGGCAGCATCACGGAGCGAACGCGGTTCCAGTTTTGTGGCTCGTTTTCTCGCACCCATAGGAACTTGGTGAGAGTGAAATTCGGAAGAGCCGGATTGCACGTTAGTTGGATAAGCCGATCGGGACCGATGCGTTCGGTAAGCTCCCGGCATTGTTTCTCCGTGCGCACATCGCACCAGATAAGGGCGGGGCGCACTACTTCGCCGGAACCGTCGAGCATCACGGCTCCATGCATCTGTCCGGAAAATCCGACGCAGGAGATCTGCGCTCCCCGCAGTTTGGCGAGGCCCAGGGCTTTGCGAATGGCCAGCCCCGCGGCTCGCCACCAATCTTCCGGCCCCTGCTCCGCCCAGCCAATCTTGGGGGAAGCAAAAGGCTCGTGGTCCTCCGTAGCCGACGCCACAATCCGGCCGTTGTCACCCATGATCACGGCGCGAGTGCCGCCGGTACCGACGTCGATGCCTAGAACGTACATTTGCATGGGGTTTAGTCTCGCGAGCCTACGAGAATACGGGAGTCAGAGGTTGTGACAAACATGCCACAGTGCGCGATGTCCTGAAGGATGACGCTGCTACGGGCGAGCCGCATAAATGCAGGCCGCATGAGCATAAGAATATCCTCGACGTTGAGTAAAGATTGCGAACGACATGGCGCAAATCTTTACCGTGTACGTTAACGGTAGTGGTATAGTACCACGCGCTCTTCGTATTGCAAGTGGTGACATCTCGTCTGGAGGCTGCCATGAAACTGCTCCCTCGAATTCATACGTTCGCACGCATGGTTTTCTTTCTCTTGCTGATTTGCGCCTACTCGTGCTCCAGCGCGCTGGCCCAGAACGTTTTGCCCTATCGCGATCCAAAGTTGCCTGTCGAGCAGCGCGTTGCGGACCTGCTTGCGCGCATGACCATCGAGGAGAAAGTGGCTCAATTGGAAAGCGCTTGGGAAAATCGCCAGTTCTTCACCGACCCGCAAGCGCTCTTCGTTGATGAGAAGGGGGCATTTCTTCCCGATCGCGCCGCAGTCTTGCTGAAGTACGGTCTCGGTGAAGTGTCACGCCCGGGAGAGGGTCGCGGGCCCCGGGCCATGGCGGAGTTCACCAATACGATGCAAAAGTGGGTGAAGGAAAATACGCGTCTCGGAATCCCCCTAATGTTCCACGAGGAGTGCTTGCACGGGCACGTAGCCCCGAAAGGCACTTCGTATCCGCAGGCCATCGCCTTGGCGTCGACCTGGGACACGAGCCTCGTTCATGACGTTTTTACCGCCACAGCCGCCGAGGTTCGCGCGGCGGGGGCACAGCAATGTCTGGCGCCAGTGCTCGATTTGGCGCGAGACCCGCGTTGGGGCCGCACGGAAGAAACGTACGGAGAAGATCCGTATCTGGTCTCACGCATCGGCGTTGCCGCAATCCATGGATTTCAGGGAGTCGGCCCGTTCATCGACAAGTCGCACGTGACGGCCACGGCCAAGCATTTTGCCGTGCACGGTCAGCCCGAGGGCGGAACCAACGTGGCGCCGGGAAATTATTCCGAGCGCGTTGTTCGTGAGTATTTCTTGAAGCCCTTCGAAGCTGCGGTCACGGAGGCGCACATACAGAACGTAATGCCTTCTTACAACGAGATCGACGGCATTCCGTCGCACAGCAACAAACATTTACTGGACGACATCCTGCGGCACGAATGGGGATTCCAGGGCCTGGTGACCTCTGACTACTTCGGCATCACCGAGTTGCGGACGATTCATCACATCGTCGCGTCCAATGAGGCGGCCGGAAAGTTCGCCCTTGATGCGGGCGTGGACATGGAATTGCCTTTCGTTGCCGCCTATCCCAGCTTGCCCGACCAAATCAAGCAAGGGAAAGTGTCGGAGGCCGCCGTCGATCGTTCCGTCGCTCGCGTTTTGCGGGCGAAGTTTCTGCTTGGGCTCTTCGAAGATCCCTACGTGAATCCCGACTACGCGGAAAAGATCACTAACAATCCGGAACGTCAGCAGCTCGCTCTGAAAGCCGCCCACGAAGCAATCATTCTTCTCAAGAACCAGGACAACCTACTTCCGCTGGCCAAGACAAAGTATAAGCGGATCGCTGTAATCGGCCCGAATGCCGCTGACGTCCATCTGGGTGGTTACAGCGACAGACCTGGGCGCGGCGTAAGCGTCCTACAAGGGATCAAAGACAAGGTTGGTTCCACTGCCGAGGTGCTTTACGCCGAAGGCTGCAAGATTACCGAGACATTTCCGGACTGGGATGCCGACAAAGTGGTGCTGGGCGACGCGGTTCTCAATGCCAAACGCATCGAAGAAGCGGTAAAGGTCGCTCAAAACGCTGACGTAGTCATCTTGGCGCTTGGCGGAAATGAGCAAACTTCACGCGAAGCATGGGCCCCAAATCATCCGGGTGATCGCGACAGTCTCGATCTGCTGGGCAATCAAGATGACCTCGTCAAGGCAGTCCTCGCAACCGGAAAGCCCACAATCGTATTTCTACAGCACGGCCGTCCGAACTCCATCAACTACATCGCGGAACATGTCCCGGCGATACTCGAAGGTTGGTATTTGGGCCAAGAGGGGGGAACCGCCGTCGCCGACGTGCTCTTCGGAGACTACAACCCCGGCGGCAAGTTACCGATCACGGTGCCGCGCTCGGTAGGACAGTTGCCGGACTACTACTACCAGAAACCGTCAGCGAAACGCGAATACCTCGGCACCACGACGCAGCCGCTTTTCCCGTTTGGCTGGGGACTTAGCTATGCGACTTTCAAGTATGCCAACGTGCGCAGCACCCCTGATGCAATCGGCCCGCTAGGCCGCGCTACAATTTCTGTCGATGTTACAAACACTGGCAGCGTTCGTGGCGACGAGGTCGCACAGTTGTACATCCGGCAGGAAGTCAGCTCGGTTACGCGGCCGGTGAAAGAACTCCGCGGGTTCCACCGGATCACGCTCAACCCGGGCGAAACGAAAACCGTGGAGTTTACTCTCGGTCCTGATGAGCTTTCCTACCTGAATCGTGACATGCGTCGTGTCGTGGAACCCGGCACGTTCACCATCATGCTCGGCGGAAATTCGGTCGATCTGATCGACACAAAATTAAATGTAGTCGACAAATAAAGACAGTTCGTCTCGACGTTCCCTTGACGCTACGCTCGCGGGTTGACCGATCGGTGGTGACTTTCGCTGCGCGACCCACGCGATGCCAAGGTGACGGCCTGCGAACGACGGGAATTGCCCCCCAGTCGCACTCGTTGACGCCATGCGCGCCTCTCTGGTTGTGACTCGCAGAGCATGGCATCGTTAACGTACACGGACGAGCCGCCCGTTTAACGTTTGGTGCATCACCCAGGTGACGTAAGATGAGAAACTCCACTGCCCGTCGATCCGGTTGAGTACTCGGGCAGGTGCCTGACTCTTCGCGATGGTCGGTGACGGCGTGAATCAGAGCCAGACTTTGCGGTTCGAGCGGTGAGGAAACGCGGGAGCTAGAAGCATGGCCAAAGAGAGAAGCGGCATCCACCTGATCGCCCAGATGGCGAACGTCTCCATCGGCACGGTGGATCGCGCCTTGCACGGGCGCGGAGGGATCAAGGAATCGACGCGTCAGCGCATTCTGCAAGTGGCGCGGCAGATAGGCTATACGCCCAATCTGGCGGCACGCGCGCTATCCGTCGCCAAAGCCAGCGCTCGCATTGGCGTGTGCATGCCCCGCGAAATCCACTTTTTCTATGACCAGCTATGGAGTGGCGTTCTCGACGAGGCTCGCCGTGTTGCCCAGCTTGGAATTCAGTTTGTCAACCGCCCCGTTCAAGTGCTCGGAGAAGGAGACACCGAGGCATTCAAAGAACTCGTACAGAGCGGCGTCGACGGAATCATTCTCACGGCGGGAAATCCAAAAGATCTCAAGCCCCTCATTGACGACGCCGAAGAGAAAGGCATTCGTGTGGTTTGCGTGTCCACCGATGCTCCCGAAAGCCGCCGTTCCAGTATCGTCTGCGTGGAACCCTGGTTGAACGGTTGTCTTGCCGGCGAGTTGATGGGCAAACTCCTTCCGCCGGGTTCCAAGGTTGCCGTCGTTGCGGGCATGCTGATGGCCGAAGATCATCGCAAGAAAACCGATGGCTTTTCGGAAGGGTTTCCGCGGCATTGCCCAGGGGGGAAGATCGCCGGGGTTATTGAAGGACATGAAGATGAAGACGAAAGTTTCCAAAAAACCTTTGATCTCCTCCGCCGTGTTCCGACCCTTGCCGGGATCTATGTAAATACCGTCAACTGCCTGCCCGTTTGCCGCGCCCTTGGGGCACGAGGCTTGGCCGGAAAAATAAAGTTAATAACCACGGACCTGTTCGCGGAGATGTCTGCCTACTTCCAAAAGGGAACAATCACGGCCTCGATTTACCAGCAGCCGCACCGGCAAGGTCAAATAGCAGTCCGGCTCATGACGGACAACCTCACCAACAAAATCCATTTCCCCCCGGCTGTCCATCTGAGTCCCGGCGTAGTGATGTCCTCCAATTTGCATCTCTTCCGCGAAATGAGACAGACCGATGCCAAGTTAGGCGACCCCGTTTCCAAGGGGCGCGTTGTCCTCTAGATGGGAATGTTGATAGTCATCTCTTTCCTTTTTGAGCCATCTTGTGCGGTGATCGCCCAAAAGTTTTGGCAGCCACCGGCTGCAAACTGTCCCCTTGCGCTGCGAAAGCATGGGCTCCGTCGGGATGCGATCCGCACGCCGAGTCGTAGGTTTCTCCGTGATGTAAACTTGGCAACGAAGCTTTACGCTAACGTCTAACTTCATCAATCTATATAGTTTACAAACCTGCCGCCTAGGCATACTCATCGGTCTGCAGATCATGGATTGCCACCCGGCCTTCACATCGTCAACTGGGTCGGCACGCCAACTGCCCGTACGAGAGCTAGACCCGCAATGGACCGACCAATGTTCCAACTTCACCAAATCGAAAAAAATGCTTGACAACAGATTCAAAACGGGTAGAAGCTCCGTGTACGTTAACGGTAGTCCCAATAACGTTATTCGGGGTGTGGAGGAAAACTATGCATTCTCTCTCGTCTCTGTGTGTTCCTACGGTTGCCCGTGTTGTAAAGCAGTTCGCCGTGCGTCATGCATTGCTTCTTGCTGTGCTTCTTGTTGGCTTGCCGTTTCTCGCATTCGGCCAAGAAGCTACCATCGTCGGAACGGTTACCGATCCCGGCGGTGCGGTGGTCCCGAACGTAACCATTACGGTTACCGACCTCGACACTGCTCATACTCGTAGCATCACGACCAATGAGTCTGGTCAGTATGTAGTTTCCAACCTTGCTATCGGCCATTACAAGTTGCGCGTACAAGCATCCGGATTCAAGGTCGAGGAGCGCCAAGGTGTCGTGCTGAATGTCGGCGATCGAACGCGCATCGACTTTCAGCTCACTATGGGTACTGCGTCGGAGACAGTTACCGTCGAAGCCAACGCCGTCGCGGTGCAAGCCGACACCGGTGAAATCAGCGCCGTCATCACCGGCCAGCAGATCTCTCAGCTCGCCACCAACGGGCGAAGCATCTATGGGCTCCTCAACCTGACGCCGGGAGCTTCCAGCCTTCAAGGAGACTTTCAGAATCCCACCCCGGTGGGCGGGAATGGCAGCGTGAGTTTCAACGGCAACCGGGTGGGCCACAACATCTACTTGCTCGACGGTGGCGAAGGCGACGATCGCGGTGGAGCCGGCAGTTTTAGCATCATGCCCTCCATCGATGCCCTCGCGGAGTTTCAGACCCTCACTTCCAACTATAGCGCCGACTATGGACTCTCTTCCGGCGCGACGATGACCACCGCTCTCAAGTCGGGCAGCAAGCAGCTTCATTTCTCTTTGTGGGAGTTCAATCGCAACAATGCCCTGGATGCGCGGAACTTCTTTAATCCCGCCCCAGCCAAAGTTGCCAAGCTGAATTTCAACACCTACGGCTTCAACGTCGGCGGTCCTGTGAGTCTCGGGAGGTTGTACAACCCGGGCAAGAAAAAGACTTTTTTCTTCTATAACATGGAATGGCGCAGCCTGATTCAGGGCGGCCTGATCAACCAAAAGGTTCCCGTGGCGGGCACCTACGGCGGCGATTTCAGCTCCGCTCTGCCAGCAAACGCGCTAGACTCGAATAAGGTTGCTATCCCGAACTCAGGCCTTCACGTTCCTTGCGCTAATCAGCTCTCCGCCGCGCAACAAGCTCTTTTCACCGGCGCTGGTCTGACTTTCAGCACGCCGGACGCGAGTGGGTCCTGCGCCGTCAATACCAAGACGACCGCAGCCCTGAATCCAACCTTCTCCCCGTTTCCAGTCAGCGCCATCCCTGGTTCCCTGCTGGATCCGAACGCCCAAGCGCTGCTGCATGCCGGCGGCAAGTATGGCGGTATCTTTCCCGCTCCCACCAGCGGCTCCAACTTCATAGGCGGAAACAATACGCCCACGAACGTGCGCGAAGAAATCGTCCGCATCGATCACAACTTCACCGACAAGTTCTCCGTTTTCGGACACTTCGTCGCCGAGCAAATTTCCCAGGGTTACGGGACCACGCAGTGGAGCGGCGACAACGTGCCGAGCATGAGCGACACGTTCGGGAATCCTTCCTACAGCGGCGTGATCCATACCGCCTACGTCATCAGCCCGACGCTGGTCAACGAAGCCGCTTTCAACTATAACGGCAATCGCATCAACATCATTCCCAACGGCTTGTTCGCCGCCCCGGCAGGCTTCTCCTTCAACCGGTTGTTTACCGGGCCCAATGCCCTCAGCCGCATCCCCTCGGTCAATCTGAACGGGAGCACCGGCTCGAATTACACTTCCGTTTGGGAGCCGTGGGTTAACAAAGCCGACGACTACCAGGTTCGCGATGACATTTCCTGGACCAGAGGAAAGCACCAACTCAAGATCGGCGGCAGTTGGGCGCTTTACAAGAAGATCCAGGATGTGTTCACCAGCACCCAGGGTAACTTCAACTTTAACGGCTCCTTCACGGGTAACGACTTTGCCGACTACTTGCTCGGCTACGCCCAGAATTACTCTGAGGACGCCATTAAGGACAACGGTTACTGGAACAACGTTTCCTGGGCCGCCTATTTTCAGGACAACTGGCGTGTGAACAACCGGCTCACCCTGAATCTTGGGTTGCGCTGGGACGGGGTTCCGCATACCTACGAAGCCAACCACCGCATGTCCAACTTTTATCCTAACCTGTACAATCCGGCCAATGCCGCGACCTTTAACAAAAACGGAACTATTTGCGGTTCCGCTTCGGATCCCGGCTGCACCGCGGCTAGCCCAGGCTTGGGCACGAGCCCCAATCCGATCTTGGCAGGGTACCAGTTCTACACGAACGGACTTGGCCTCGACGGCTTGAACGGGACCCCCAAGGGTCTGGTGGACAACCACTGGGCGGCTTTCGGCCCACGCCTAGGCTTCGCCTACGACCTGAACGGTCGCGGTAAAACCGTGATTCGCGGCGGATTTGGCATCATGTACGAGCGAGTCCAGGGCAACGACGTGTACAACACCGGCGGGAACGTTCCGTTCAGCGCCAACGCGTCGTTCACTAACGTGCTGCTCTCGAATCCTAAAACGGGCATTACCACCGGCACCACGATCACGGCGCCGCCTCTGCCGATCCCGGTCGCCAACATCACCGGCATCTCCCAGTCGGGTTACGCCTTGCCGCAAAGCTACCAATTCAGCATCGGCGTCCAGCAGTCGCTGGGCAAGTCCGTCCTGTCCGTATCCTACGTGGGAAGCCAGAACCGCCATCAGAACGACTACCGCGAGACCGATCTCCCGGCCGCCGGCCTGCTACCGGGTCTCGTCGCCAGCGGCAGCTCCAACGCCTACAACGCGGCTCTCCCGTTCCTCGGTTACCGCTCCCTTAAACTGGCGTATAACGAAGCGAATGGGCACTACAATTCGCTGCAAACCAGCTTGCGCGGAACGTTTAGGAATGACCTCACGTACCAGGTCGGCTACACGCTTTCGCGCGCGGTTGACCCCTTCGGTACGGGCAGCAGCGGCGGTGATCTCAGCAACGTTTCGGATCCCTACCTCGGTTGGCAGCACGACGTCGGGCCGGGATCTTACGACCGCACGCATGTCGCGTTTGCCAACTTCGTCTACGACATCCCGCTTCTGAAGAACAGCCAAAACCGCCTGCTGAAAACGGCACTCGGCGGATGGGAACTCTCGGGTATCGTTACCATGCAGTCCGGACCGCCGATCGATATCAGGTTGAATGGCGGCAGCGTTAGCAGCGTCGTTCAAAACTCAGCGAACCGTCCGGACCTTACCGGGGCAATCTCCTATCCGCACACCGTCGATCCAACCAAGGGCCAGGTCATCCAATGGGTCGATCCGGCGGCCTTTACAGCGCCTTGCGCCAGTTGCTTTGGAAATCTTGGCCACAACGCCATACGTGGTCCGGGACGCGACAACTGGAACCTCTCGCTCTTTAAGAGCTTCGTCTTCAGCGAAACGCGCGACAGCCGTCTGGAGTTCCGCGCGGAGAGCTTCAACACCTGGAATCACACGCAGTTCAAT
>JBGOVR010000143.1:0-10965 GCA_041478205.1 Candidatus Acidiferrum sp. | reverse complement strand
TTCGTTGTCTACTGTTTCCGAAACAGCATCAGCGCGTGCGCTTAATGGTCACAAACTCCCGCCCCAGGTACAGCCGGTAAGCTCCACCGTCCGGCCCCTCTAGCACCTGCAGCGGCGTAGCCCGCTTCAGCTCCGCATCCCGCTGCCCGGCAATCTCCAGCACGGCATTGCCGCCCAAATCGCTGACCACGAATTTCGTCCCGGCCACAAAGCCGATGCCGTAAGCCCCGGGCTTCAGCGCCTGGCCATTGACTTCCGTCGCCACCTCGGTCAAAAGGTACCCCTGATACTTCTCCTTCACGCTGCTGGCATAGCCCGTCGTGTCCACCAAACCCGCCAGCACGTAAAAGCCATCCGCGAAATGCACCCCGCCCGTATTGCGCATCTGCACCGAACCCACCTGCCCGCGGTAAAACACCTTCTCCGGAAAAATCTTCCCGGTAATATCCGCGGCCTTCAGCACCACATCTTTCTTCGCTTCGCCCTGCGCGGAACCTCCCGCCCAAGCCTGCCAACCAGGAATCCCTAACAAAACAAGCGAGAACCCCACCACCAGCAACTTGCGCATCGACATGAAGCCTCCTTCATCCGAGCCGGATTGTACACCGCCTCGGTCACCTCCGCTCCTGTCGCCTACCGATTTTCGATGTCCCCCGTAAGGTCCGTGCTGTTTATTTTGATCGCAGACAAGGTATAAAACAACTTGTAACCAACCGCGCCCATCACCAGTAATAAAGAATAGAGAGTGGCGGATGGAACTCCTGCAACGCTTCGCGGCGGGCGACCTGGAAGCCTTCGAAACTCTGTTTCGAGAGCACCAGAAGCAGGTCTACGCGTGGATCGTCCGCATCGTCCGCGACTCCGGCATCGCGGAGGACCTTACCGTGGAGACTTTCTGGCGCATCTATCGCTCCCGCGCGCGGTTTGATCCAACGGGCAATTTTCATGCTTGGGCGCGCCGCATCGCTACGAATGCCGCGCTCGACCACTTGCGCAGGCAGCGCCGCGAAACCGAACTCCCGGAAGATCTGGCGTGCCCCGCTAAGGCGGATACTGCGGTCCGGCGCGAAACGCGCCACCGGATCCATCAAGCCTTCAGCCAGCTTCCCGCAAAGTACCGCTTGGTGGCCACGCTCGCGCTGGTGGAAGAGGAACCGTACGACGAGATCGCCAGCGCCACCGGGATTTCCGTTGCATTAGTCAAGGTACGGGTCTTTCGCGCGGTCCGTATGCTCCGGAAGAAACTCACATCGATGGGTATGGAAATGGGCACAAAAACATGAACCAGCAAGACGACCAAGAGCTCCAAGCGCTCCTCAAACAAGCCATCGCTCCGGTGACGGACACGGAACTCCCTCGTGATCTGTGGCCGGAAATGCTCAAGAAGCTCGATCGGCAGCCCGCCCGTGTCCCATGGTTCGACTGGGCCCTTGCCGCGCTACTCAGCGCCGCTCTTCTTCTCTTTCCCGGGGTAATCCCGGCATTGCTTTATCACTTGTGAGGCAGGAGGTTTTTATGAATCAACACACGTATCTTCGGGCCTATATGGCGGGGATTTTCGTGCCCACCATTTTCCTGATCGTCATTGCCACGGTGTTCTGCATCGTGCGCTACGTCTACAACCTTCCTGTGCCGGTCGAGCGCGTGATCGTTTTCCCGATGGCCTTCGTACCCAACCTGTGGGGCCTATGGAACATGCTATTCGTCGCGTCACACGCACGCACCGGCCTTTCCACTGGACTACATGGTGCGTTGCTGCCCTTTGTACTCGCGCCGTTCGGCATTTTCCTGATCCGCGTTCTGGATCTTCCGGTCGTTCACCATGGCGCGGGAGTTTTTCCAATCGCCGCATTGGCCGTGCTCGTCGCCTACTATCTGGTTTGGAAGTATCTGGTCGGTTTCTTGAATGGCGTCTTAGGCGTCACCTAAGCCTAAATTCCTCACGTCACAAAGAGACATCCAACCGTAGGGGCGCAGGACTCCTGCGCCCCTGCTTGGCAACCAGAGTCAAATTCAAGCGTTTCTTCCCGCCTTTCAGAGCGCTACCGTCGAACGTTTGGAAAAATGCCCGCTAGCCGATCCCCTCGATTGTGTGGAGAATCGATCCTGGAATTTGAGCGGGAGGCCAAGACTTATGGCGCGACGGCGGAAACACGAAATGAGATGGGGCGCCCTGCTGGCAGGAGCCGCGCTCCTTTGCCACCTGGCGATGGCCCAAGACAAAAGACCCACGGCCCGGGAGGTGGCGGCCGCCATCCAACAGCACGTCGGCGTGCCGTGGAAAACGCCAACCGTCGACACCTTCAAAGCCGGAAATCCCGACACGCCGGTAACCGGAATCGCCGTGACCATGATGGCCACGCTCGACGTTCTCCAACGCGCCGCCGCCAACGGCCAGAATTTGGTCATTACTCACGAACCCACTTTTTACAATCACTACGACGATAAGCCCGAAGGCATGGACGAGAACGACGCCGTCTGGACCGAGAAGCGCGCCTTCATCGAAAAACACGGCTTGATCATCTGGAGGTTTCACGATCACTGGCACATGCGGAAGCCGGATGGCATCCAGGCCGGCATGATGCACGCTCTAGGCTGGGAAAAATATCAGAACCCGGATAATCAGAATTTGTTCACCCTGCCGGAAACCACGGTCGAAAAACTAGCGACAGACGTCGCCAAGCGCTTGGACACTCCCGTACTCCGCGTTGTGGGAAAACCGGAGATGAAAGTCACCAAAATCGCCCTTAACCCTGGTTACACGGGATTCGCGCGAGAAACACAAGAGCTGGAGATGGACAACGTCGAGGTCCTGCTGGTGGGTGAGACCCGCGAATGGGAAACCGTGGAGTATGCTGCCGACGCCGTCACCGAAGGAAAGCACAAAGCGCTGATCATCATCGGACACGTGCCGTCCGAACAAGCCGGCATGGAAGAGTGTGCCCGCTGGCTGAAGACCTTCGTGAAAGACGTCCCGATAGAGTTCGTGCCCACGAAACAGCCATTCTGGACCTTGGAGGAAAGAAAAGTCTCTCGCTAGACAATTCAAATCCGAAGCGCACTTTGCAGTGCGGCGGCTCGGCGCCGCCTTCTACGGTTGCCCACCCGCTCCAGCGTAAACGTACGAGCGAGGATCGGCGCAGAGAATGCCCGAATCGCTGAAACTCCAAAAGTATCGAATCTCTATCGCCCCGAATACCGCTGCTCTTTCCACGGATCGCCGTACGCGTGATACCCGTTGCGCTCCCAAAACCCCAGCCGGTCGTGATCGAGCAGCTCAAACCCGCGCACCCACTTCACGCTCTTCCATGCGTACAAATGCGGCACGATGAGCCGTAGCGGACCGCCGTGTTCCGCTGCAAGCGGCTCGCCATCGTGCTCGAACGCGAACAGCACCTCCGGCCGCAACAAATCCTCCAGCGGCACATTCGAGGTGTAACCCTCTTCCGCCAGCACCAGCGCAAACTGCGCCTCGGGCTTCGGCGCCGCCAGTTTCATCACCTCCGTAAACAGCACGCCCCTCCACCGATTATCCAATCGGCTCCAGCGCGTCACGCAATGAAAATCCGACGTCACTTCCGCCCGCGGCAGCGCGCGAAACTCTTCCCACGAAAGCCGCTTCGGCTCATCGACCAACCCCGAAATCTTGAAGTCCCATTTCGCCGCATCGAAACGCGGCACGCTGCCGGAATGCAGCACCGGCCACTTCAGCGTCAACGATTGCCCCGGCGGCAGCCGCCCCTCCTTCTTCGCTGTGTTCTCCAGTTCCTTGCGTTCGCTCAATTCACCAAACAAAGCCATGGCCAGCAATCCCCTTCTTCGCGGCTTACAAACACAAGTCTGCCGCAGTCAGAAAACCAGGCATCTATGGGATGCGGTTGAAAAGGAAACGATGCAGACCCGCGGCTGGCGGCCCATCCGTGAATCACACGATGCAAGCTGGGGACACTTCTAGCTGATGTCGACCTCCAGCCCGCCGACCCAACCCGCAACCAAATTATAGATAACCGCGCCAAGCGCCGCGAAAACTCCACCCAACAATCCGTAGAGTAACGGAAAGAAAATGATCGCCCCGAACCCCATGCCCATTCCAAAAGCCCGGGCGCCTGGCACCGCCGAGTGACCCATGTTTCCCAGTGAACCCGCCACCATGGAAACAAATGCCATCACGATACCCGCTAGCAATCCGATAATCCCGTACAAAACCAGGCCGATCTTGAAGGCGGAACCTGGCCCGACGCGTTTTACAGTTGCCATGTGTGCCTCCTTGGGCAAATCGGCGCGATGCTATCAGAAGGTTGACGCAATACATAGTTGCAAATTCTAGCAGCCGGTCAGTTTCCGATATGCGCGTTCTATAAAAGGGGATGTCAAGAAAAACACTTCTCCCGCGACGGGAGGGCGCGTAGAAATTCTTTCTGCCATCCAGCCCGGTGTTGGAGCGAGGATCCGTAATTGGCATGACCACGCCCATCGACTTCTGACGCCTTGCGGATCCTTGGCTTTGCGGTCTAAACGAAAACCCATCGGGTCCGCGATGTCGTCATGCTGCCGGATGCTTCAGGATTTCCGCTAAAGCATGCAACCGTGCCGAGTCACCCGGGCTCTTCGCCGTGGCGGCGCTCTGCTCCAAGGAATCGGCCATGCCCTTCAACTTCGCCAGTTTGCTCTTGCTCATGTGCGAACTCTCCGCGCTCTGCATAGCCTTCTGCAACTCTGCGACGCGCTCTGCCGGCAAAGTCAGTGACCGCGTCAACTGATCCAGGTACGCCTTCGCCACCACCAACTGCGCAGGCCACTCGATCTTTTGCTGATTCTGGACATTCAACTCTGCCACCCGAACCGTCTTCGCCGCATCAATTTCGTTCTGCGTCAGGAACTGCGTCGGCGTCAGTTCAAAGACGTCCAACCCGCGCGCAATCTCCGAAGCGTAGATGCGGCCGTTGTACCAATACGCCGACCAGTCGCCGCCCAGCACCAGCATCTTCGGATCGATCGGTCCACGGTCGAAGTAGGCGATCTCGAAAGGGTGCGCTGTGTCGGTGAAGTCCATCACCGAGATGCCGCCCTGATACCACGCTTGCACCTCGATATCACGCCCGGGAACGGGGATCAGCGAGCCGTTGTGCGCCACACAATTCTCCGTGTCGCCCTGCGCAGCCGGCAGCTTGTAGTAGCTCGCGAGGCTCAGCTTGTTGTCTTTTAGATTGAAGAGCGCATCAGCGCCCCACCTGTTCGGGTCGGTCGCACGGCACCGGGCCCCCAAGCCGCCGCCCCACTCGTCGGTAAACACAACTTTGCTCCCATCGTTCGAGAACGAAGCCGAGTGCCAGTACGAATAGTTCGGATCATTCACCGCATCCACACGCTTCGGATGTATGGGATCCTTGACGTCGAGCAAGATTCCGTTTCCAGAACACGCACCCGCCGCCAACCCAATCGCCGAGTACACCGTGATGTCGTGGCACTGGTCCGTGTCCGCCGGCTTCTCCGCACCCTTCTTGCCATGAGTGCCACCGTTGCTCAGGCCGTTCATCGCGCCCGTCCGCGCATCGATGAATACGCGAGGGCTGGAAACGATCTTCGCTTCCTGCGGCGCCGCCAGCGGAACTTTGATCACGTCGATGCGAAACAGCGCCGTGTTCGGGTCCTTGTCCGGTTTTTCACCGGAGCACCCAGCCAGTTCCTCAGGCTGGCGCACAAACGATGTCCCCGACACATAGATATAGACGTTGTCTTTATCGTTCGGATCCACCACCAGCGTATGCGTATGCGATCCGCGGCACGTCTGCACCGCCGCCACTTGCTTGGGGTTCTTGGTGTCAGAAATATCGAAGATCCTCACGCCGCGGAAGCGTTCCTTCTGCGCTGCCGGTATGCGTTTTTTTGCCTTCTCTTTGTCCTTTTCCTCGCCAGCGGGCGGCGGAGGTTCCGGCGGAAACCCTTGGGCGCCGCAATCGAGCCGCCCATTCGGCATCTCCACCGAAAAGAACAGCAGGTTCTTGTACACCGAGGGATCGCCCTGCCCGCCCGGGCACACCAGCGTAGTCACAAGCTTCGCGTTCGCCGGATTGGAAATGTCGAAGATATCGAGGCCATAAAAATTTCCCTGGAACAGGTGGTTGCCCTGGAACGCAACGTCGGAGTTCCCGAAGGCGAGCTGCGCCACCGCCAAATGCATTTCCTTCGGAATCTTCGAGATGCTGCTGATGCCGAGCTGGGCGATCGTCTTCTGCACTTTCGGATCATCAGGATCCGAGGCGCCGAGTTGAAAGGCGTCCGGCTTCTTGACCAGCACCAGGTGCTTCATACCCATCGACGTTTCGCCCGCGTCATACAGCCCCGGCGTCAGCTTGGCGCGAGGATCGCTGGCGTCCGACCCGGTCATACCCAGCGGCAGCGTGGGAGCCGGCTCTGGAGCGAACGGATTGTCGTCTTCATCATCCTTGTCGTCCTTAGCCGCGGGTTCATGCGCGGGCGTTGCTGCAGGAGTCTGCGCCGGTGGCGGAGTGGAAGGCGCCTGGGCCCGCATGCGGCTCACGCCGAAACATAAGATGAGCGTGGCCGCCGCCACACGAAGGGCAATGCTGGGCAATTGTTTCATCGTTTCTCCTCTGAAGGTTTTTTCTCCAACATAGTCTGCATAATTCGGATCTCGGCACGTTGCGTGTTGTCCGCATCCGTCGCGAAGTCGAAGATCTCGGCATCCTGTCCCGCGCCCGCCGTATCGAACAAATCCTTCACCATCGTCAGCGCGCCATCGTGGTGCTGAATCATACCCGTCAAAAAAAGGTGGTCGAACTCCGCGCCCTTCGCCTTCCGCAGTGCGTCCATTTGCTCAGGCGTGAGCATACCGGGCATAAGAGCCATCGGTTGGCGCGACATATCCATGTCCGGCATTCCCGGCCTCGCCATGGAAATTGATTCGCCCCGAGCCGCCAGCCACCGCTGCATAAACTTTATTTCGCCTGACTGCGAGCTACGGATTCGCGCCCCAAGCGAGCCCAGCTCCTTGTCCTCCGTATGCGACGCAATCAGCGCTGTCATCTCCACCGCTTGCGAATGATGCATGATCATGCCCTGCATGAACTCTACGTCCGCTTGGGACTTTGGCGGCAGTGTGGCCTTCGTCGACGGTGGCAGCGTCTTGCTCGGCTTACCTGGCGCACCCGGCTGCACCACAACAGGCGTTGCGGGATCAGTCTGCTGTGCGCGCGCAGGGGAGGAGAAAAGACCCGTGCGAGGGCTCACGGCGAGCAGCGTGCCACACAGCACCGCAGATCCTCTGGCAGAGTGGAGCTTGCGCCTGCACCAAAAACGGTAGAGCTTCCACTTCGCTGAATAGCTAAACATTCTCAGTGTTCTCACGCGATCACGCGGGGCCGCAGCATAGACCAAAATTGTGGGCGATAGCAACGTTGATAGCGGATCGGTAGTTGGTCAGTTTGAAATTTCAACTGACTAACTTCGGGCGCTTCTTCAAATACTTGAGTATCCAAAGTTTAACTCTGTAATTGAGAATACCGTCCAATTGTGGCTCGCTTTGCGGAGATACCGCTGGCTTGGGGAGCAGGACTAAGATGCCTTCACACTCTAGAGACCTTGGTCCAGTTTGCGCTAAGAACCAAGGATGAGCGGAAACATCTTCTTTGACATAGTAGCGAAGAACTTCTTTTTGATCTTTTGGAAGGCTATGTAATTTTCTACGGATGTTTTCTAGAGAAAAAAGACCTTGGATTCCACTTAACATCACCCATATCACACCAAAAAGAAAAATCATCCACTCCTGAACCCGATACTTTGCCGTCCAATCGGCAATCCCCATCACCAATTGCCAATCGCGCGGTAAAAACAAACCAACAGTGGATAAGATTGATAAAGCGGCCATGATTTTAACGGGCGCTTTAAACCAAAGAAAAAGAGCTTTAGCCCAAACAAGGAGCTGGTCCATTAGCTCGGATTTTATACCTGTTTTTCTTGGTTCAAAAGAGCAACAATCTCCTCAATCCCCCCAATATGGGTAGTGGGTCAGTTTGAAATTTAAAACTGATTCACTACCAGAGGATCAGACTGGTTGCTAACTCCCGATTAGTCGCATAGCCGGACATCTGGCGGGTGCCCTAGGCGCCGCCTTAGCGCCTGGAGGGCTCTGACTCTGATTTCCGCTGAGTACCGCCCCGAAGCCCCGAGCCTCCCGAACCTATCTCCTTCCCTTTCAGCAAATTGCAAGAAATTCCTTGACAACTAACGTACCTGTATGGTAATATCCCGTATGAAAGTAGCCCAAAGCCCGGCCGCGTCTCTGACTTCTCCGCAGCGCTCCTCCGCGTTTCGTTCCGCGCCTGGCTCCTGCCTCCTGATTCCTGTTCCCCTTTCTTTTCATACTCTTACGAACACCCCCTCCCGCAACTCCCATCTTTTTATACTCTTACAAAAGGCGGGGGCCAGCCTGGGTACCTCTACCCGAGGCAATTGCCCTAAGTCCATTAAAATCAGCACTTACGAAAATCTGCCCGGTCGCTCTCGTTGCCAAGTAACTCCTTTAGAATCAATCTCGAATTTACTAAGTCCTTTAAAGCTCACTCTTACGAGGAAGGCTCTGAATTGCCCCAATTTGCAGCAAATAAAACCCTTAGAATCAGGTGCAAATTTGCTAAGTCCTTTAGAACTCACTCTTACGAAAAACGCACCTGTAACTCCTTTAGAATCAACTCTTACAAAATATAAGGACTTAAAGTCCCATCGAATCAAACTCTTACAAAAAAGGTGGGGGCAGGGGTCTCGTGATGCCGGCTTCCCATTTTGGGAAGCCCCACCGGAATCGCTGCGCCTGCGCCCGTATGCTATCCTTGGCCTTCATCGCAACGAAAGCGAATCTCATGACCGCACGCGTCCTTGACGGCACCAAAATTCGCGACCAGGTGTTCTCCGAGCTAAGCGGGGAAGTCCGGCGTCTGGCTGCCGAAGGCATCCGTCCGGGTCTCGCCGCCGTTCTCGTGGGTGAAAATCCCGCCTCGCAGCTTTACGTCAAATCCAAGATCGCCGCCTGCGAACAGATTGGCCTCGCCAGCTGGATGCACACGCCTCCCGCCTCGATCACCACCGACGAACTGCTTCACCTGGTCAGCGGCCTCAACAACGACGACGCGGTCGACGGCATCCTCATTCAGCTGCCCCTGCCCGCGCAGGTGGACACCAAGCGCGTTCTCGAAGCCGTCGATCCCGCAAAGGATGTCGACGGATTTCATCCCGTCAACCTCGGTCGCCTGGTGAGTGGACGCCCGGGACTCGTGGCCTGCACGCCCGCCGGCTGCATGGAAATTCTCCGCCGCGCCGAAATCAAGATCGAAGGCGCGAACGCCGTGGTCCTCGGCCGCAGCGACATCGTCGGCAAACCTATGGCGCTTCTCCTCATGCACGCCAATGCTACCGTCACAATTTGCCACTCCAAGACGCGCGACCTTCCCGACGTCGTCCGCCGCGCCGATATCGTCGTCGCCGCCATGGGCAAAGCCGGCTACGTCGCCGCCGATTGGATTCGGCCGGGCGCCGCGGTCATCGACGTAGGCACAAACAAGGTGACCGACGCGAAAGAAGCAGAGCGGCTGCTGCGCAATTTCCCCGCGCGTCTCGAAAAATTCCGCGCCAAGGGCTCCGCACTCGTTGGTGACGTCCATCCCGACGCCGTGAACACTGCCGGCGCGCTTACCCCCGTTCCCGGCGGCGTCGGCCCCATGACCATCACCATGCTCATGAGCAACACCGTGAAAGCCGCGCGCCTCCGCCGTGGCAAAACCAACAGCGAAGCCGTTCAATCCACTGCCGGCGCGCGGTGAATCACTATGCTTCGACTCGGTCTCACCGGCGGTATCGCCAGCGGCAAAAGCGCCGTAGCCGCGATGCTCCGCGAAATGGGCTTCGCCGTTCTAGACGCCGACTCCCTCGCCCACAAATTGATGGAACCCGGCCTTCCTGCGTACGATGAAGTTGTCCGCGAGTTCGGACCAGCCATCGTTGATTCGAGTAAGCGCATCGATCGCGCCAAGCTGGCTGCCCTCGTCTTCGCCGACCGCGCGAAGCTCGACCGCCTCAACGCCATCGTTCATCCGCGCGTGAAAGAAGCCCTGCTTCAGCAATTCGAGGAATGGGCGCGCAACGGCACGCACGATGCCGCGTTTGTCGAGGCCGCGCTGCTGGTGGAAGCCGGCTACCACAAAGATTTGGACGGCCTGGTGGTCACCTGGTCCCGGCCCGAACAACAGCTCGAACGCCTTCGCGCGCGCGGCCTCAGCGACGAGGAAGCCCGCCGCCGCATCGCCGCGCAGCTTCCCGTGGCCGAAAAACTGCGCTACGCCACCGAAAAGATTGATTGCTCCGGTTCACTCGAAGACACCCGCCGCCAAGTCGAGGCTCTCGCGGCCAAACTTCGCAGCAGCGCTCCACGGGAATAGCCCCGCGCCACTAGAAAAGGTATCGTGTAAACCAGCCTTGAGCTTTCTTTATACTATTGCCCGAGGGTGGATCAGGAAGGACTTCAATCATGTCTGCACGAAAAAGTTTTAATATCGGGCGCCTCATCATCATCGCGGCGGTGATCATTCTGGGTGCGTACTGGACCGGCGCGCGTTGGGGCCAGCGGCAGCCTGTAAGCGTGGAAGCTGTGCATCCAAGCGGCGGCTCGAACGCCACCGTGGCTGCGAAGGTGGCCGCCCGTGATGCCGCTCTAACCGACGATGAATCCATAAACGTCCGCGTGTATCGCCAAGCCTCTCCCGCCGTCGCCAATATCCTCACCAAAGCCACGGAATATGATTTCTTCATGGATCCCGTTCCAGTCGCAGGCGCGGGCTCCGGCTTCATCTTCGACGCCAGCGGCTACATTCTTACGAACTACCACGTCGTGGAGGGCGCCCAATCCATTGAGGTGGTCCTCGGCGATCAATCGCGCTATCCCGGAAAATTCAT
>JBGOVR010000151.1:0-10372 GCA_041478205.1 Candidatus Acidiferrum sp. | reverse complement strand
GGCAGGCGCGGCAGGCCGCCGCGATAGCCTCGCTGATCCATGACAAACTTTACGCCCGCGATGCCCGCATCGGAAACGATCACCTTGGAGGCCTTCAGCAAAATGTTTTGCAGTTCGCGCGCATGTTCCGCTTGCCCGCGGCGCACAAGATCGTACAGCGCGACGCACTTTTCCGGCAGCGCGGAGGCCAGCGCCAGGATCGCGCCACGCGCGCCCACGGTCAGGGACGGCAGCACCACCGCCGCTCCGCCGGTGAGAATCTGAAACGAAGCCGGAGCCGCCGCAACCATTTCGCCAATGCGCTGCACGTGCGCGGAACTATCTTTGATGCCAACGATATTCGGATGCTCCGCAAGCACGGCAACTTCCGGCGCCTCCAGCGAGACGCCCGTGTAGATCGGCACGGAATATAACAGCACCGGAATCGGCGACGCATCCGCCACGCGCCGGAAGTGCGCGATATACGTTTCCGCCGAATACATCGGCTTGTAGTAATACGGCGTCTTCACCAAGGCCACCTGATAGCCAAGCTCGGCGGCGCGCTTGGTGCGATCGATGGTTTCCACCGTGGATTCCGCGCCGGTGCCGGCGATCAGCCGCTTTTCCTTGCCGGCCACTTCTTTCACCGCCGCGAGAATGCCGTCCATCTCCGCTCGTGATAGGAGCACGTTTTCGCCCGTCGACCCGAGCACTACGTATCCGCTCAGGTCCGTGCGGTTGTAACGCTCGATGTTGTGCTTCAGGTCCGCGAGCGACACCGAGCCATCGGCCGCAAACGGCGTGGTCAGCGCGGGATAAATTCCAGATAGGTCCACGGCTTAGCCTCCTTTTGCGGGGCCGCCCTGCGTGGCGACGCGTCCGCGGTGCAAATCCTGCAGCGCCGCAACTTCCGTACTCTGATCGAGCAGCGCGCGAATCCCGAGCGCAGCAGCTTGGGCCGCCGCCAGCGTGGTGATACACGGAATATTGTGCCGGATGGCCGCCCTGCGGATCGATTTTTCATCGTAAAACGATTCGCGCCCCAGCGGCGTATTAATAATCAGGTCGATCTTGCGAGTCTTCACCAAATCGACGATGTTCGGGCGGCCTTCGTTTACTTTGAACACCGACTCCGCCTCAATCCCGGTGGCGGCGAGCGCCGAGGCGGTGCCTCGCGTGGCGAGCAAGCGAAAACCAAGCGCCAACAGGTCTTTTCCGAGCTGCCCCAGTTGGCGTTTGTCGCGGTCGTTCACGCTGAGAAAAACAGTTCCCTTCTGCGGAAGCCTCTGCCCCGCGGCGAGTTGCGCTTTCGCGAATGCTTGCCCATACGACGTGGAAATGCCCATGACCTCGCCGGTCGAGCGCATCTCCGGCCCAAGAATCGTATCGACGCCGCGGAACTTGTTGAACGGGAACACCGGTGACTTGACCGCGTAAAAATCGTGGACGGCGATTTCGGAAACACCGTTGTGCCGGACCAGCGGCAGCTTCATTTCCGACAATCTTCTCCCGGCCATCAGCCGCGCCGCGATCTTCGCGAGCGGCACGCCGGTGGCCTTGCTCACGAACGGAACCGTACGCGAAGCCCGCGGGTTCACTTCCAAGACGTAAACCGTGTCGCGCTGAATCGCATACTGCACGTTCATCAGTCCGACTACCTTCAGCGCCAGCGCCAAGCGTCTCGTATATTCGCGAATCGTTTCGAGCACAGCAGGCGACAAACTTACTGGCGGGAGGACGCAAGAGGAGTCGCCGGAATGCACTCCGGCCTCTTCGATATGCTCCATAATTCCGCCGATCACCACTTCGCTGCCGTCGGCGAGCGCGTCCACATCCACTTCGGTGGCTTCTTCCAGAAACTGGTCGATCAGCACCGGGCGCGCGGGACCCATCAGCGCCGCTTGCGCGACGTACTCCTGCACGGTGTTTACGTCGTAGGCGATAACCATGGCTCGGCCGCCCAGAACGTAGCTCGGCCGCACCAATACCGGCAGGCCAATTTCACCCGCCACGCGCGCCGCTTCTTCCGGCACCAGCGCAGTCGCATTGCGCGGCTGGGGAATTTTCAGCTCTTCGAGTAAGCGGCCGAACCGCCGCCGGTCTTCCGCAAGGTCGATGGACTCCGGCGTCGTGCCGATAATGGGCACGCCGTTGCGCTTCAACTCCAAGGCGAGATTCAGAGGTGTTTGTCCGCCGAACTGCACGATGACGCCCTGGGGCTTCTCGCGCTCCACGATGGCGAGCACGTCTTCCAGCGTGAGCGGCTCGAAATACAAGCGATCCGAGGTGTCGTAGTCCGTCGAGACGGTCTCGGGATTGCAGTTCACCATGATGGTCTCGTAACCATCCTCGCGCAGCGCGAAAGAGGCATGGCAGCAGCAGTAGTCGAATTCGATGCCCTGCGCGATACGGTTCGGGCCGCTGCCGAGAATCATGATTTTCGGGCGTGCTTGCGGGTCCGATTCGTCTTCCTCCTCGTAAGTCGAGTACATGTACGGCGTGAAAGACTCAAATTCGGCCGCGCAGGTATCGACACGCTTGAAGACCGGGGCAACACCGTAGCGCGCACGCTGCAGGCGCACCGCGGCCGGGGTGGTCTTCCAAATCTGCGCGAGATATTCGTCGCTGGTTCCGTGGCGCTTCACTTCGCGCAGCAGATCGCGCGAGGCCGTCTCCACCGTCACGCTGGCGGCCCGCCGGTTCATGGCAATGATCTCTTCCAGTTGGTGGATGAACCAGGGATCGATTTTCGTGAGTTCGCAAATCTCTTCCGCGTGCAGACCGCGCTCGACGGCGGTGAGCAGCCAATGGATGCGATCCGGCCGTGGTGTCGCGAGCTTCTCTCGCAGCAGCGACTCCGGCGTCTCTGCCGGGGCTCTCCACGGAGTGTGCGGCTCCAGCGAGCGAATGCCCTTCTGCAACGCCTCTTTGAACGTTCGCCCGATCGCCATCACTTCGCCGACCGATTTCATCTGCGTTCCCAGAGTGGTATCCGCGCCGGGAAACTTCTCGAACTGCCATTTGGGAATCTTCACCACCACGTAATCGATGGTCGGCTCGAAGCACGCCGGGGTCTTCTTGGTGATGTCGTTGGGAATTTCGTCCAGCGTCATGCCCACGGCCAGGCGCGCCGCGATCTTAGCGATAGGGAATCCGGTAGCCTTGCTGGCCAGCGCCGAGCTGCGCGATACGCGCGGGTTCATTTCGATCACGACCATGCGGCCGTTCTCGGGATTTATGCCGAACTGCACGTTCGAGCCACCCGTCTCGACGCCAACTTCCCGAACGATCGCGGCAGCCGCATCGCGCATGCGCTGGTATTCCTTGTCGGTGAGCGTCTGCGCTGGAGCGACGGTAATCGAGTCGCCAGTGTGGACGCCCATGGGGTCGAAATTCTCGATGGAACAGATGACCACGAAGTTGTCGCGGAAGTCGCGCATGACTTCGAGTTCGTATTCTTTCCACCCCAGCACGGATTCTTCGACCAGCGCCTCGTGAACCGGGCTCATGTCCAGGGCATGGGCGATGGCTTCGCCAAATTCTTCCTGGTTGTAGGCGATGGCTCCGCCCGTGCCGCCCAGCGTGAACGATGGCCGAATCACCAGCGGAAATCCCAACTGGTCGCACAGCCGCACGGCATCCTGCGCGTTGTTCACCAGCGCGGAAGCCGGCACTTCCAAACCAATTTTGCGGCAGGCATCCTTGAACCACAGGCGGTCTTCGGCCATTTTGATAGCGCGCAGGGAGGCGCCGATCATTTCGACTTTGTACTTTTCGAGGATGCCGCCCTCGGCTAGCTCCACGGCGAGATTCAAAGCGGTCTGTCCGCCGACGGTGGGCAGAAGCGCATCGGGCTTTTCCCGGGCGATGATCGCTTCCAAATATTCCTTCGTCAGCGGCTCGATGTACGTGCGGTGCGCCAACTCCGGGTCGGTCATGATGGTCGCGGGATTGGAATTCACCAGCACGATCTCGTAGCCTTCGTCGCGCAACGCTTTGCAGGCCTGCGCGCCTGAATAGTCAAACTCGCACGCCTGGCCGATGACGATCGGGCCGGAGCCGATGATCAGGATCTTCTTGATGTCTTTGCGTTTTGGCATTTCGCCTTAGTGTCTTCCCTTTTCACCCGTTCGTTGGGGAGTGTCGCGGGGGCCTATAATCATCGGCGGGAACTCCCGGGCTGCGCAAATTCCTTCATCAAATCCGTGAATTGCGTGAACAAATAGTGCGAATCGTGCGGGCCGGGCGACGCTTCCGGATGGTATTGCACGCTGAAGAGCGGCTGCGACTTGTGCCGGAACCCTTCGTTGGTGTGATCGTTCAAATTAACGTGGGTCATTTCCACGTCGCTGGAGGGCAGCGATTCCGGATCGACGCAGAAGCCGTGATTCTGCGCGGTGATCTCGACCTGCTCGGTGAGCAGGTTTTTTACCGGATGATTTGATCCGTGATGGCCGAACTTTAGCTTGAAGGTCTTGCCGCCGAGCGCCAGGCCACACAACTGGTGCCCAAGACAAATGCCGAAGACCGGCACGCGGCCGAGCAGTTTGCGGATGCTCTCTATGGCGTAGGTGGCGGGCTCGGGATCGCCCGGGCCGTTGGAAAGAAAGACGCCGTCGGCGCCCATGGCGAGCACGTCTTCCGCGGATGTTTGCGCGGGAACGACGGCTACTTCGCAGTGATGGTCCACCAGCAGGCGCAGGATGTTCTGCTTGATGCCATAGTCGTACGCAACCACGCGGAACTTCCGAATCTCACTGTTGGCTCCGGCCTCGCCCATTTGTTCCGTCCAGGGCGAGGTGGCGAGTTCGATCGAGCCGGTGTCCCACTTGTAAGTTTTTCCGCAGGACACACGGCTGGCCAGCTCTTGGCCCGCCATGCTGGGCAATTGCTTGGCTTCGAAGATCAGTTGGTCGGCCGGAGTGCCGTCCGTGGCCACAACTCCGCGCAGCGCGCCAAACTGGCGCAGGTGTTTGACCAGCGCGCGGGTATCGATGTCCCAGATGACCGGAATTTTGTGGCGGTTCAAATAGAGCTGCGCGGATTCGGCCGAGCGCCAGTTCGAAGACATCTGCGAGAACTCGCGCACCACCAGCGATTCGATGTACGGCCTGGGGGACTCTTCATCATCGACGTTGGCGCCGACGTTTCCAATGTGCGGATAGGTGAGGCAGACGATTTGTCCGGCGTAACTGGGGTCGGTGAAAACTTCCTGATATCCAGTGAGGCTGGTATTGAAAACGACTTCGCCGCCGCGGCGCGCGATCGCGCCGGCCGCGCGGCCGTTAAAAACGCGCCCGTCTTCCAGCGCGAGTATGGCGGGTCGGTGCTGGACTTCCGTCAGTGTGTCCTCCGTGGCAAATCATTTGGTCTTGGCTTCCGTGGTTCCCGTAGACGACAACGAGCCGAAATGATCCACGGGCCAATACGCGAACACCGCGCGGCCGTAGATGAAGCGGTTGGCTACGGGACCGAAGACGCGGGAATCGTTGGAGCTGATGCGGTGATCGCCCATGACAAAATAATTTTCGCGCGGCACGCGCACGGGACCAAAGTCGCTGAGATCCTCGTATTGCGGCGGGACGTAGGGTTCGGGAAGCGGAGTGCCGTTAACGGAAACGATCCCTTGACGAATCTCGACCGTTTCTCCGGGCAAGCCCACCACGCGCTTGATAAAAGATTTCGAGCGGTCCAGCGGGTACCAGAAGACCACTACATCGCCGCGCTCGATGGCCTCAAAGCGGTACACAAACTTGTTGATAAAAATGCGTTCCTGGTCGGAGAGCAGGGGCGCCATGCTGGTGCCTTCGACCTTCACCGGCTGGTAGAGAAAAACGATGATGACCAGCGCGAGGCCAATGGCGATGAGGAGGTCCCGGGTCCAAACACGAATTTCATTTCGCAGGGAATGCGCCGGGATGGGCTGCTCGGCGGCCACGCATGAGGATGCCGGGGCCGCTGGTTCTGGGACGGCCATGGTCGGAGGTTGTTTCTCGTCCGTGCTTTGCATTTTTCCGCTGCCTCGTATTTATAACATGGGCGTCACGCGCTGCGCCATGTTTTGGTCACGGCGCGCGCTCTTTTTTGCAACCGCGAGCTAAACCGGCTTGCGACGCACCGTTATCTAGGACGCTGCCCTGCGCAACGCCGTTGCTTTGGCAGCGCTCATGCGCCTAGCGCGTAGTTCAACGACGCAAGCGCGGCAATCACGGCAGTTTCCGTCCGCAGGATCAGCTTTCCCAGAGAAGCTTCGCGAAACGCGGCGAGCGCCGCGGCGTCCAGCTCCTCGCCGGTCCAACCGCCTTCCGGGCCGATGGCCAGCACGGCCTTTGGCTCGGTCTGACCAGCAAGCACGTCGCGCAAAGGCGGTGCCTCCGCTCTCTCGGAAAGGATGACGCGCGCGCCATCTCGATGCGCGGTGAAGCCCTGCTCCGGCCGTAGCAGCGGCTCCAGCACCGGCACACGGACGCGGCGCGATTGCTGCGACGCTTCCACTAGGAGCTTTTTCCAGCGGTCCGCTCGCTTAGCTGCGGCCACTAGCAGTGCCTTCTCGCTGCGCGCGGCCGCTAGCGGGACGATGGTGCTTACGCCTAACTCGGTGGCTTTCTCGATGGCCCATTCGAAAGCGTCGAACTTTACGACGGACAAAAGCAGGGTGACATCGATGGGCGGATGGTGGGACGGGATTTCTTCCACGAACGCAAACTCGACGCGGTCGCGGGTTACGGCCTCGATGCGGGCGAGCCAGACTTTCGCGCCATCGCTCAGTTCGTAGAGCTGGCCTAGCTGGGCGCGCAAGACACGGCCTAGATGATGGGCGGTTTCTCCGTCGACGACGGCGGTGTGACCCGTAAATTGCTCAACGAAGAATCGCCTTCGCACGGAGGGATTCTATCTCAGTTGCGACGCGCGCCGCCTGTGAATGAGGGAAGGAAAAAGATAACGCGGAGACGCAGAGAACGCTGAGGCGGCGCAGAGAAGAGGTCCGAGCCAGCTACCCGAAAATATCTTTGACCTTGTCGAAGATGGAGGAATTGCGATCGGCTGGCTTGTTTTCTACTTTTAGAGAAGCGCCGAGTTGCTCCACCAGCTTGCGCTGTTCGCGAGTGAGCTTCGTCGGGGTCAGCACGCGTACGTGGTAATAGAGGTCACCCTTGCCGCCGCCGTGGGGGTCCGCCATGCCTTTGCCTTTGATGCGGAATACGGCGCCACTCTGCGTGCCTTCGGGAATCTTTAGTCTTTCCTCACCGTTCAATCCGGGCACCTGGAGCTCGGTGCCAAGCGTGGCTTGCGCGATGCTCACGGGAATGGTGCAGTACAGATCGGCGCCGCGACGTTCGAAGAACGGGTGTTCCTTCACGTCCAGGACAACGTACAAATCGCCGGCGGGGCCGCCATTCGGTCCGGGCTCGCCTTCTCCGCTGACGCGCAAGCGCGTTCCGCTGTCGACGCCGGGGGGAATGCGCAGCTCGATGGTTCTCTCGCGCTCGATGCGGCCTTGGCCGCGGCATTCCGGGCAACGCTCGCGGACGATTTGCCCCGCGCCTTGGCACGCCGGGCACGTGCGCGTGATGGTGAAAAAACCTTGCTGGTAGGCGAGCTGGCCGCGGCCGCCGCAAGTCTGGCACGCGACCACGCCAGTTCCCTTCTTCGCGCCGGTGCCGTTGCAGGCTTCGCAGTATTCCTGGCGGGGCAGCTTGACTTTGGTCGTGACGCCCGCCGATGCTTCCTCGAACGCCAGCGTCATGTCGTAGCGCAAATCCGCGCCGCGTTGCGTGCGGGTACGCCCGCGCCGGCCGCCCGAGAGGATGTCTTCGAATCCGAAAAAGTCTCCGAAAATATCGTGGAAGTCCTGAAAGATCGTGCCGTTGAAATCCGTGGCGGCGCCCCCGCCCGAGAGACCCGCATGTCCGTAGGTGTCGTAGATCTGGCGCTTCTGCGGGTCGCTCAGGATGCTATAGGCCTCGGTGCTCTCGCGGAACTTCACTTCGGCTTCCTGTTTGTTCTCCGGGTTGCGATCGGGATGCCATTTCAGCGCGGCCTTGCGGTAGGCAGCCTTAATTTCTTCCACCGTGGCGGTGCGCGAGACGCCAAGTACTTCGTAGTAGTCTCTCTGGTTTGCCTGGGCCATCGACAGCTGCTCCCTTTCTAGTTGACGATATTCTTGGATGCCGGGTGTGGATTCACCGCTACACGCACCATCGCGGGACGCAGCACGCGCCCGTGAAAGAGGTAGCCCGGCTGAAACACTTGCAGGATCGTTCCGTCTTCGTGCTCGGTGGTCTCCGCGCGGTCCACGGCTTGGTGCAGATGCGGATCAAACTGCTTTCCGGTGGGATCGACACGCTCGGCGCCCAGCTTGGTGATGTTGTCGAGGAGCTGCTTGTAAATCAGCTCAAAGCCCTTGCGATAGTTCTCATACTCGGTCTCGCGGTGCGCCGCGAGTGCGTGCTCGAAGCCGTCGATCGCGGGAATCAACCCTTCAATCACCCGCGCGGTGGCGCGTTTCCAATCCTCGGCGCGCTCTTTTTCGATGCGCTTCCGGTAATTGTCGAAGTCCGCCTGCCGCCGCAGCAGGGTTTGCCGCAGTGCGTCCAGGTCCGCGGTGAGTTTTGCCATTTCGGCATCGGCACTGGCTGAATCCGCCGCAACCGCCTTTGCTTCCGCGGACTGCTCTGGATCGGGGCTCGCTTCACCGCGATCAATATTAATTTTGATGTCCTTGTCCGGCACTCTCTTGCCTTTCCTGTTCCAAAAGTCTTTCAAATTTTGCTCAGTGCTTCGCTGAATAGTTGCGCGACGTAGGCCACCGCGGTAATGGCGCGCTCGTAGTGCATCCGCGTCGGACCCAACACGCCGAGCGAACCCTGCACCTGGTCATTCATCGTATAGGGAGCGCTGATGAGCGCGAGATTCTCCCCGGTCTCTGAAATTTCTTTCACGCCGATCTGTATATGTACGGGCTCCGGTGCTTCGATGCAGGCGTTCAGGACCGTCACCAGCCGATGCTTCTCCTCAATCGCCGCCAGCAAATCGCGCAATTGCGTTTGATCGGCAAAATCGGCCGCACCCACCATCTGGGCGGCGCCCTCGACATGGACTTGGCGGGCCGAATCGTCTCCCAGAATAGCGGGATCACACAGCGCCAGGGCGCTTTGCACGATGCCCTCGTAGCGCTCGCGCTCGGTGGCCAGCTTTTGCAGCAAGTCGCCGCGAATGGCTTCGAGCGTCCAGCCGGAGTAGTGGCGGTTCAAGAAGTCCGCGGTGGCGTCTAGCTCCTTCTGCGAGAAGGGCCGGCTGGGGCGCAGAATTTTGTCGCGCGTGTTTCCGCCGGGCGAAATCAGCACCACCACCACGCGACCGTCCGGCAACAGCCACATGCGCGCGTGCTCGATCACCGTCTTGCCCATCGGCGGCGAAACAATGATGCCCAGAGCGTTGGAGACCTCCGCCAGGACATGTCCGGCGCGCTCGGTGATTTCCGAAGCGTTCGTGCCCGCGCCGATCTCTCGCCGGATCCATTCTTTGTCGACGGCGCTGATGGTGGCCTGCGTCGCGATTTCCTGCGCGAAAAAACGATACGCCGCAGCAGTCGGTACGCGTCCCGCCGAAGTGTGCGGCTGGTACAGGAATCCGCCCTCCTCTAAGTCCGCCATGATGTTGCGGATCGTCGCGGTGCTCAAAATCTCCTCGAAACGCTTGGAGATCGCGCGCGAAGACACCGGCTCGCCCGTCTCGATGTACGTTCGGACGATGTCCGCCAGAATCTGGCGATTGCGGCGTTCCTGGAGAGCGGGAGTCCTCATGGCAGCACTCTACTCCAGTTGCTAACTACCATTGTAGAAACGCTGTCAACGATCGTCAACGCACCTCCCGCCAGAGAGTGCTTCAAACCACGTCACGCACAACCGGGCCTCCGGAACACTCGGGTGTGCCTTGGCTGGCCCGCGCCCTGACGTGTATAGGGCCGGAAAAAAACTTGTTAATTGTTGTCGATCTGCGCGCGCTGCAGCTTGTCGGAGTAATCGATGTACACCGTTTTCCACTCGGTGAAGAAGTCGATGGCCGCAATCGCGGCTTCGCGATGGCCGTTGCCGGTCTGCTTGGTGCCGCCGAACGGCAGGTGCGTCTCCGCGCCAATCGTCGGCGCATTGACATACACGATGCCGGTGTAGAGGTCGCGCGTCGCTTGGAATGCCCGGTTCACGTCCCTGGTGTAAATCGATGCCGACAATCCGTACGGAACATCATTCGCCACCTCGATGGCCTCGTCGAAGCTGCTCACCGGAATCACGGAAACCACCGGCCCAAAGATTTCCTCCTGCGCGATGCGCATCTTCGGCGAGCAATCACCAAACACCGTCGGCGAGTGGAACCAGCCTTTGGCATACGC
>JBGOVR010000081.1:0-20512 GCA_041478205.1 Candidatus Acidiferrum sp. | reverse complement strand
GTGTCGATACTGCCGGTGGCCTTTCTCGGACTGGTGCTGATAGCGGTGGCGGTCGAAGGTGTGATCTGTGTGCTCATGGCGGCACCGCTGGCCTTGGGTCTTGCGATTCTTGGTGGTGGACTCGGCTATCACATCCAAGCCAGCTACTATAGGTTGAGCGGCCATCCCGCCATGTTGTCGATGGTGTTGCTTGTGGTCCCGGCGTTTTTCGGGATGGAGCGAGCGGCTCGGCTGGAGCCGCCCGGTTTCGTCGTCCGCACAGCGATTGAAGTGCAGGCCCCGCCCGAAGCGGTGTGGCAGCAGGTCGTCTCATTTGCCGAGATTCCGCCGCCCAGCGAGATGCTCTTTCGCGCGGGCATCGCCTATCCGATTCGCGCGGAGATCACCGGGCGCGGTGCGGGCGCCGTACGCCGGTGTATTTTCTCCACCGGCCCATTTGTCGAGCCCATCGAGGTCTGGGATGAGCCGCGGCTGCTCAAGTTCGGCGTAACGGAAAATCCCGCGCCGCTAAATGAACTGACGCCCTACGGGCACATCGACCCGCCGCACTTGCACGGCTACTTCGTCTCACGCCAGGGCCAATTTTTGTTGACGCCGCTCCCCAACGGCGGCACCCGCCTGGAAGGCACGACTTGGTACCAAGACGCGATGTGGCCCGCAGCCTATTGGCATCTCTGGTCGGACTACATCATTCATCGCATTCATCTTCGAGTCTTGAATCAGATCCGCGAAAGAGTCGAGAGTTCACAACACGCAGATCCGAGGCCCTGAAGACCAGCAACTCGAAGCCGATTGCTTGAAGCACGTGTGGCGTGTCGATTCGGGCGGATTTTCAGATGTCCGATAATGCGACTTACCAGGCACTGCAAAGCGCATCTCCTCAAGCATCGCCGGTGTTGTGGACACATAGGGATTCACCGTGATAAAAGTAGTTTCAGGCTTCAATCGACGCACTTGTCGAGAAGGAGGTGATCCCTGAGGTATTCAACGAATTGATTTAATTCAAGGGCGCTTGTGACTCTTAACAAGCGCCCTTTGTTTTTGTCCCTGGCAGGTAACATTTCCTGCCCCTGCAACAAGTGGAGTCCTTGTCCGGCACTTGTCCGGTAATGCGACTAACCAGGAGTTGGCAACGAACGCACACAAGTTTTGACTGTCTCCCAAGAGCCCAAGCAGGCCATGCCACGATATGGATGATGAAGAAACAAACGGTCGTCGCGCTTGTCCTGCTGTTGCTGATTCCCATGGTCTCGATGCTGGGGGGATCGCTGTTCAGCCTGATCAATCCCGAAATTGCGGCAGGTCATTCGAATTATGTGCGGAACTACCACTTCCTCAGCCTTGTGAAGCACATGTCGCTGTTGGCATCGGGCGCGGTTGTAGCGATCTTGTGGCTGCTAGTGTGCTTTCTGGTGATTCGGTCCAAGGAGCGATCCTCGTTGTGGTTGTTTTTCGCGGCATTGGGGCCCTTCGGGTTTGCCATTCTGGCGATGCTGAACGACAGAGCGCCCGGGGAAACCGACCGGCATGCACGGTTTGTGCGTAACCTGAACAGGTTTGTGCGCGTCGGCTACGAAGTGTGCACCTTTGTAATCATATGGCTGCTTGCCTATCAGGCCATAGTTCTCAAGCGTAACCTGATGATCATGTTTGAGTCTGCCACCACTGGAGTATCGACCGCGCAGATCATCGATCGCCAGAATGCCTCGTCTGGAATGTGGGCGTTCGGCGAGGGGATCGAAGTGATGTACATGGTGGTTCTTCTCTATCTGATTTGGCCTATCGTATTCAACATCGTGGGTCGTGTGGCGGCGATTATGGCGCCACCCAAGGCACGCTGAGCCTCGAACCGCTCCGTACGAGCACGGGCTATAACTTCTGATCAACGCGGTAACCGTACATGTGGATTTCAAGTTTCCGGTTATGCGACTAATCAGGAGTTATCGAACTCCCTGGGAGCAGTTAGCTCGTGATAAGAAGAACTCGTACAGGCCTCAGTGACCGACTGATTTCCCCTGAAACGTGGCTTCCACCAGGCCGGTCTTTTCGCTCAGCTCGATGCCTACGTCGTCGTGGACAAAGGTGAGCCGGAAGCGGTAGCGGTTGATGTTTGCAACCTCATCATAGTCAAAAAAAAACGTGCTGTTGCTCTCCCACCAACCTTGCAATGCTACTGGTAGCCCGAACCGACCACCGGGGGAGAGGCGGGGGATCCCATCAAGAGCGAGCGGCCGCTGTTCAACCCGGCCGTCAGCGAATTCTAGATGCGCGGCCGCTTCCTTGTGTCCTGAAAAGGTGAGCGAGAATGACCGCAGTCCCACAGGATTGGCTTCAACCATGTACTTCCGCCCGGAGATAACCTCGGATATTGGAGTCGCCGACACTGCCGGGGGCCGAGCAGCAGCGCTGACCGCTGCCGCCAAGCGAGTGCTGCCTGCCAGATTCTCCGGTAGACGATGGTCGGATTTGATCGAGTCTCCGATGAACTTTCCTATGTCTCCCGGTTCGAATTCTCCACCAGTAAACACGACGATGATATTCTTGGCCGCCGTAACGTTGATACGCTGTCCTCCGCGTCCCAGCGCTTCGTATTCAGGTGGTTTCCTTTTCGGATATACCCAAAATCCATATCCATATTCTCCACTGCCAAAGTTGGGATGCGAGTGTGCCTGCGTTGCCGCCTGCATCCACTCCGTCGGGACGATCTGCCGGCCTTCCCAGCGCCCCTGGTTGACCCACAGGTACCCAATCTTGGCCATGTCGCGCGGCCGCAGGTGTAGATCGCCCCAGCCACGGCTGACTCCCTGAGGATCGGAAGGCCAGATGACCTCCTCAATTCCCAGAGGCTGAAAGAGCTCACGTCGCGCAAATTCAAGCGCACTACTGCCCGTGGTCTGAGAAATGATTCCTGAAAGCAGGTGCATGCCCCCGCTGCAATATTCAAATTTGCTGCCAGGATCCGCCGCCATTGGAAGGTCGAGCATGAACTGGACCCAGTCCTTACTTTGGTCCATCTGCCTCAGGGTGATTTCGGCATGATCAAAATGGCAATCCAGGCCTGAGGTCATGGTCAGGAGGTGCTCAATGGTCATCCGGTCTTTCCGCTGGTCACGGTTGCCGACGTTCCGTTCGGGAAAGAGCGAAAGCACAGGCTGACGCACGCCGCTGAGCTTATGCTCGCCGATGGCAATTCCGATGAGCGTGGACGTAATGCTCTTTGTCATCGACGCCCCGTCGTGTACTTGGCCCTCCTGGAAGGGATAGAAATATGCGTCCAGCACAACGTAACCGTCGCGCACGATAAGCAAACTATGGATCGGAACCTGGTATTGCTGTACGTAATCGAAAGCCTGCGCGAGTATCTCTGAGTCCATGCCTTGCGCTTCGGGGGTGCTCGATCGCCATCCGTGTGTCGGCCAATACGTCTCGTGCGCGGCCGAGGGCGCCGCTTGTTGCTGAGCGAGGGCCGCAGCACTATGTAACGCTACAACCAGTAAGAAAACAGCTAGAGTAGCTCGTTTCATACCTGCCTCCCATTGACGAGGCAGATTCTGAAGGAGTCCTCCTCCCAAGCCAATGGAATTAGGACGACTGGGCCGCGTAACACCGATTCCGGGCCTGATCCAGGGACGAAAGATCGAATTTGGTCGGGAATGATTGAGGTACTAAAGCCAGATCCCAACGGCAGAATAGATGTCGCCAACAGGATTTCTTGCCAACTATATCTGCAAGTCCCGATAAACGCGCTTACCGGACAAGTGAAATCGCGCTGACTTCCCAGAAGTCCTGTACTGGCAAGTTGCCTCCTCGCGGTCCACTTGGGTAAAGGCGGCTGGCGCGTCCCTGCGATTTGACCGGTGCCGCACTCTTTCCGCCACAGAAATGGCGCGAGTTTTATCCCGGTCGCTGCCTTGGAACGCTTCAGACTTTTCCACAGACCATTCGAATAGCGACAAAGTTAATGATTGGCAATTAGTATAAAGTGTGTTAGCCTTTGGCATGGAAATTGCACCACAGCGCCCCGCCTCTCCTTCCCGTCGATCCATCCAGCCCTCGTTTGACCCTTCTCTTACTCCTTCCGTATCAATACCTTACAAGCCGCTGCCTGCTATCTCCCATCGAATCATATCGTTGTATCACACTACGAGGTAACTATCATGGAATCAAAACGTTGCAAAAAACATATGGGGGTAGGGGTGTCTTCAAATCTATCCGCCACCGGCAGCTCTCAGCCTTTGCCACCGAGCGACGCAGTCCCTCCCGCTACCACCCTCGATCCTGCCATTTCCCCCACCTGCCAATACACTAACACCCGAGGCCATCGCTGCCACATGCTCCCTGCCGATGATCATTCCTCCTCGTGCCCACACCACGTGCGCCAAGCCCTGAAGCGGGAACGCCGCCAAAACGAAGCCGTCGCCAAGGAACTTCTCGGCGACCTCCAAGACTTCTCCACCGCCGGCTCTGTAAATTACTTTCTCGGAAATCTGGTCAAGCAACTCGCCCGCAAACGCATCGCTCGGCGCGACGCCATTGCCTTGGCCTACGTCTCCCAATTGCTCCTCAACAGTCTCCGCGCCCTCGACCGGGAATACGAAACCGAACAAGACGCCTCCGCCAGCCAGTTCCTGCTGCAAGCCTTCCAAAAGCCGAAGCACCAGGACGCGCCTGCTAGCGTTCCTAACGTCGGAGGCCGATAGGAGAAAACGGAGTCAAAGTGTCTAACGGAGTTAACTCGAGAGGTGCCTATGCGCAGCAACTCTAGTGTTCTGTCCTGGAGACAAGTCGCAGATCGGGGATGTGGGTCAGGGCTTCAGCCCTGACATAAAGCCTGCCAGGTGAATTGGGCTTTAGCCCCTGAGGGCCTGGACTTCCTCAGTGCACAAACGCTAGATCGCGGCGGCGGAGGCTGACGCTGACGCTGACGCTGACGCGGCGTCCAGCACCCGCTGGTAGTACTGCTCGTAGCGCGGGATCACGTCGTTGGCGCAGTAGTTTTTCTTGGCGTTGAGGCGGGCGCGCTGGCCCATTTCGCGGCCGCGGTCGGCGCGAGACAAAATGTCCAGGGCGTAGCGGCCGGCGGTCTTCACGTCGCCGGGTTCCACCAGAAAACCATCTATGCCGTGGGAGACCACCTCGGGCACACCGCCAACGTTTGTGGCGATGACCGGGACTTCGCAAGCCATGGCTTCCAGCGCCGCCAGGCCGAAGGATTCAAGCTGCGACGGCAGGAGGAAGAGATCGGCGGTGGCAAGCTTCTCGTACACGGCGTTCTGTTTGCCGAGGAAGAACACGTCCTTTTGCAGGCGCTTCTTGCGCACGAGATATTCGGCGGCACCGCGGTCCGGGCCATCGCCAACGAGCACAAGTTTCGCGGGCATCTTGGCGCGCACGAGGGCGAAGATTTCGACGACGTCGGTGACGCGCTTCACCGGACGGAAATTGGAAAGGTGCATAAGAATCGGCTCGCCGTTCGGTGCCCATTGCGCGCGCAACTCGGGGTTGGCTTTGCGGGTATACAGATCGCAGTTGACGAAATTCGGGATGACCTCGATGGGCCGCTTGATATCGAATTCTTTAAGCGTTTGCGTGAGCAAGTAGTTCGATATCGCGGTGACGCCATCGCTTTGTTCGATGGAAAAGCGAGTAATCGGAAGGTAGCTGAGGTTGCTGCCGACCAAGGTGATGTCCGTGCCGTGCAGAGTGGTGACGAACGGCAAGCGCCGCGGCGCGGCCATCGAGCGGGCGAGAAAGGCGCTGACGGAGTGCGGGATGGCGTAGTGGACGTGCAGCAGGTCGAGCGATTCGGAGTCGAAGACCTCCAGCATTTTTGTGGCGAGCGCCAGCGTGTACGGCGGATGGTCGAAGAGCGGGTAGGAGGCGACTTCCACTTCGTGAAAGTGGATGCGCGGATCGTTGGGGTTCATGCGGATGGGTGGGGCGTAACTGATGAAATGGATGTCGTGGCCGCGAGCGGCCAGCTCCTGGCCGAGTTCCGTGGCGACGACGCCGGAGCCGCCGTAGGTGGGATAGCAAGTGATGCCGATTCGCATTTGAGCCGCTTTCGGATCGCCTAATTTCGTCCTGTCACCTTACATCATTTCGCCACGCAGCCGATGGCGCCCGGCGCCTTGCGAGCCATCGAGCCGGATGCTAGAGTCGCGCGCACCCGCGAAACAACAGCGGGCGGGTGAGCACCCCCCGTTAGACGCGGGAGCGAGGTAAAACGTGACACGGCGGCTGGAGGGTCAAACCGCGCTGATTACTGGCGGGGGCACGGGGATCGGCCGCGCCATTGCCCTGGCATTTTCCCGCGAAGGGGCCAATGTGGCGGTGGCTGGCCGGCGAACGGAGAAACTCCAAGGCGTCGTACGCGAGGTGCAAGAGTCGGGCGGCCGGGGGCTCGCGGTCGCGTGCGACGTGACGAAGGCAGGAGACACGGAGCGAGCGGTGAAGCAGACCGCCGAGCGGTTTGGGCAATTGAACGTGCTGGTCAACAATGCCGGGGCGCTGCACGTTTCCTCGATTGAGGGCATTCCGGAAGAGGCGTGGGACCGGGTGATGCTCGTCAATCTGAAAGGGCCGTTTCTCATGTCACGCTCGGCGCTGCCGGAATTTCGCAAGGCCGGAGGAGGCGCAATCGTGAACATCGGCTCGGTGTTGGGACTAGTGGCCATGAAAGACCGCGCCGCGTATTGCGCCAGCAAAGGCGGCGTGACGATGCTGACGAAAGCGATGGCGCTCGATCACGCGCACGAAGGAGTTCGCGTGAATTGCATTTGCCCGGCGATCGTCGAGACGCAACTCGTGCGCGAGCTGTTCGACGCCAGTGCGGAGGGCGAAGCGGCGCGGCGGGCACGGATTGCGCAGCTTCCCGCCGGCCGCATGGGGCGTCCCGAAGATGTCGCAGAGATGGCGGTGTATTTGGCGTCCAAGGAATCTTCCTGGGTTACCGGCGTGGCGATTCCATTGGATGGCGGGCTTTCGGCTTATTGAGAGGAGCGTCCAGCGACATGACGCGGAAATTATCCAAAGAGGCGAAACGCTTCACCGCGGCTGCGCGGCGAGGTCTGAAACAGAGCCGCGCGATAGGACTGTTGGGTTTCGAGGTGGAGGCTATCGAGGTCGGACACGCGATTTTGCGCATGGATGCGCGGCTGCGGCACACGCAGCTCAACGGAGTAGTGCACGGAGGAATCCTAGCGGCGCTGGCGGACACTGCCGGCGGAATGGCGGCGTATACGACCGTGGCGAGAGGGACGGCGCTGGCCACCGTCGAGCTGAAGATCAATTATTTGGAAGCGGTACCCGGAGGACGAATCCGCGCGGATGCGCGCGTGCTTCGCGCCGGAAGGAATTTTATCGTGTGCGAATGCGAGGTATTTGACGCGAAAGGATCGCTGGCCGCGAAGGCGCTGCTCACGTTTGGGGCCGCTGGCGGCCATTCGCTAGAAAAATGACGGTCCAAAGCGCCCGCCTCCCTTCGATACTCAGGGTAAACAGAAGGCGGCCGCTACAAGAAATCCTGTCTGTTCCGTTACAGGGAAGAACGCTCTGCCGAAAGCTGGCAGGGATGCCGGCGCTACCAGTTGGACTATTCGTCGCCGCCGTTGGCGGATTCTTCGCCGTCCTTGTAGACGTACTTGATGACGCGCTTGAAGATGAGCAAGTTGGGGCTGCCCTGGCGAGTGAGCTTGATGCAATCGCGGTCGTACCACTCGACCGTGCCACGGAGGATCTCTCCGTTGTCCAGAACCAGCGCCATCGGCGTGCGGGCTTGCATCTGCTTGACCCAGTAAAAATTCTCGGCATGAGTCATTTCCGGCGGAGCAGGTTTCTTGCTGGGCGCGGGCCCATTGTTGCTGTGCTGAGGTCTGGGTGAGACTTGATCCTTCACGTCCGCAAAACCAGGACGGAACATCCTGCGGTTCACCATGACTGCTCCTTATGGCTTGGGGTAGGTCGTCAGTTCCTATGATGCACCCAGGAGCCGCCCGGTTACAGTTGATATTTGTAAATTCGAAATGGGAAGGATTTGCTGGTTGGTTTTACAAGCGCGAGACAACTGCGCGCGGCGAATCGGGTGCGAGGGACGCGGCCAAAGCGTCGAGGCCGAGTTGGCGATTGAGATTGCGGCGCGCGCCAGCATAAAGTTCGTCGAATCCCACGATGGCGCGCATGACCCAAGTTGCATCCACAGCCTTGCCGAGCGCTTCGAGCTCTTTCGCTAGGGGAAGATTGCGCAAAAGCGGTTGTTTTGCTCCCGCAGTGAGCTCGAGAAGGTCGCTGAGCAGACCGTAGAAAACTTGGATTTGCTCTTCAAAGGAGGACTCGCGGTCTTTGGCGAGTGTCGCGGTGTCCGCAAAGAGCTGGGAAAAGCCTTCACCGCGGGCGCAACGTTCCAGTATGCGCAGCGCATTGCGGCGTTGTTGGGCAGCTTGCTCGACGTTCATCTCAATCGCGAGGCCCGGGCTGCCTTCGGCAAGTTGCGAGGCAAGCTTGCGTTCGGCGGGTTTGCGATCGGTTTTCTCCTGCAGAATTTGCTCGACGTCAGCCTGTGGGAGAGGCGCGAAGTGAAATTGCAGGCAGCGGGAGACAATGGTCGGCAAGAGCGTATAAGGCGATGGCGCAGTGAGGATCAAGGTGGCGGAGCCGGGGGGCTCTTCCAGGATTTTCAGAAAGACGTTGGCGACGTCCCAGCGCATGGTGTCCGCGCCATCCAGGATGAAAACGCGGCGGCGGCCCATCGGTTGGAAGTACGCGGCGCGCTGCACGGCGCGAAGCTGGCCGACGCGAAGCATGGGGCGAGCGACGGGACTTTTCAGGCGGACCGGGTCAGGGACGAGCGCCCACACGTCCGGGTGAGACTGCAGAATTAGCGGGACGCGTTCGACGGTGGCGGTGTCGGCGCTTTCGCCGCGTTCGGCGAGGCCCTGCTCGATGAGCCGCTGGGGTTCCGCGAGCAGGGTGATGCGCTTGCAGGTGTCGCACTCGCCGCAAAAGTCGTCGGCAAGGCGTTCGCAGTTGGCGGCTTGTGCGAACATGCGCGCCAGCGTGAACTTGCCGACACCCCGGGCGCCGGTAAACAACAGAGCGTGGGGAACCCGCTGGCTGCGGAGCGCGCCGCGCAGTGCCGTAACGATGCGTTGGTTGCCGAGAAATTCGGAGAAGCCCATGGATCAGCGGCCATCCTTTCGGGCATGGCTGGTCACTTGAGAATCGAGCAACGGCTCGACGGCGGCGAGGACATCCGCAGCGATTGCCTCCGGCGTACGCATCGCGTTGCGCGAGGAATCGAAACACTCGACCGTGGTCCAGGACGCGCGGCGCGACAGAAGATCGTACATCTCCGCCGCCTTCTCCAGGTGATGGAGGCTAGCTTCCAGGATGTCTTGCTTGGCCGTGGTGTAAGTGCGAGCGGACTTCCTGGCGACGAGCCTCTGCGCTTCGGCCGGCGGCACGCGCAAATAGAGGACGAGATCCTCGCGAGGAAGCCCGTAGATGTTGTATTCGAGGTGCTCGATCCAAGCTTGAAACTCGCTGCGCTTCTCAGCGGGCGCGCGGGCGGCCTGGTGGGCGAGGTTGGAGCCGATATAGCGGTCGGCGAGGACGATTTTGCCAGCTTCGAGTGCGGCGGCAAGACGCGGCTTGGCTTCAAAGCGGTTACCCGCGTAAAGAAGAGCGGAGAAATGAGGATCGACGCTCTCGAGGTCCCCAAGATCACCGTTCAGGAATTGGCCGACCATCTTGCCGAACCAGGAGTCATATTCCGGGAAGCCGGTCGAATAGACGAGGTGGCCGCGCGCCGTCAATGCTTTTTCGAGCAGCTCGAGCTGGGTACGCTTGCCACTGCCGTCGATGCCTTCGATGGCGATAAATTTGCCGGAAGATGTCTTCACGCTGAAGCCAGTCTAACCGCAGACGTTCGGTGCCGCAACGCCGCGCATGCTACGATGCGCATTTGGCTGAGAATGGCGACATGACGCAGAGCTTGGTGCGGGAAAATTTGTTGAGGATTCAAGAGCGCGTCGCCGCCGCTGCACAAAAGGCTGGGCGGCGAAGCGAAGAGATCACTCTGGTCGGGGTGTCGAAAACCCACCCGGCGGAGTCGGTTCGCGCGGCGTACGATGCGGGATTGCGGCACTTCGGCGAAAACCGCGTGCAAGAGTGGGAAGGGAAGCGGCCCAAAGTCGAAGATCTCGCGGCGACGTGGCACTTGATCGGGCACTTGCAGAGTAACAAGGCGGTGCGGGCGGCCCGGTTCTTTCATTGCGTGGATTCCGTGGATGATCTTGAGCTAGCAAAACGCCTCGACCGCGCGCGGCACGAACTTGGTGCGGAGAGCAAAATGCGCGTGCTTCTGGAAGTGCGCGTGGCGGCGGAAGAAGCGAAGAGTGGTGTGGAGGCCGGCGAACTTTCGGCACTGGCGGAAAAAGTGACGATGTTGCCGCGGCTGGAGCTGGCGGGGCTGATGTGTATGCCTCCTTTTCTCGAGGATTCCGAAAAGGTGAGGCCCTATTTCCGGCGCTTGCGGGAATTGCGCGATGAGTTGACGAAACAGCTCGGCCGGGCATTGCCGGTGCTGTCGATGGGAATGTCCCACGACTTTGAAGTAGCGATAGAAGAAGGCGCGACCGAAGTGCGCGTAGGCACGGCGCTTTTCGGCCAGCGGCCAGCATCACAAGCGTGAAGGCGGCTTAGGGGGCCATGGGATGAAACTGTTCAGTCCATATAAGATACGCGAGGTGGAACTCAAGAATCGCATTGTGGTTTCGCCGATGTGCCAGTACTCGGCAAAGGAAGGACATCCGCAGACTTGGCACCTGGTGCATTTGGGAAGCCGCGCCGTGGGAGGCGCAGGCCTCGTGTTCACCGAAGCAACGGCGGTGGAAGCACTGGGAAGAATTTCACCCGCGGATACGGGAATATACACGGACTCGCATGTTGACTCGTGGCGTCCTATTGCGCAGTTCATCCGGGAAGAAGGCGCGGTTCCCGGCATGCAGTTGGCGCATGCGGGGCGCAAGGCAAGCGTGGCGGCCCCGTGGACCGGTGGCAAACCGATAAAGCTTGAGGACGGCGGATGGGAGCCGGTGGCTCCTAGCGCCCAGGCGTTCGATGTGGGTTATGCGGTGCCTCATGCACTGACACCAGCGGAGATTGACGCCGTCATTGTGGCATTTCGGAGAGCTACAGAACGCGCGCTCGCCGCCGGCTTCGAGGTGATCGAGATCCACTCAGCGCATGGTTATTTGCTGCACGAATTTTTGTCGCCTCTCTGCAATACGCGGGAAGACGAATATGGCGGAACATTTGAGAACCGAATCCGCCTCGCGGCGCGAGTTGTCCGAGCGGTGCGCCAAGCCTGGCCGGCGCGGCTGCCGCTGTTTTTTCGAGTGTCGGCGACGGATTGGGTGGAAGGCGGCTGGGACCTGGAACAGACGATCGAATTGTGCCGACGACTAAGATCACTGGGCGTTGACCTGATCGATGTTTCCAGCGGAGGAGCGGTTCCGCAAGCAAAAGTTCCCGTGGCACCCGGCTATCAAGTGCGCTTTGCCGAAGAGATTCGGCGGCAAGCGGGGATCGCGACCGGCGCGGTGGGAATGATCACCGATCCCGCTCAGGCGGAGACGACGCTTACTAGCGAACAGGCCGATCTTGTTTTTCTCGCCCGGCAACTGCTGCGAGATCCGTATTGGCCGCGCCGCGCGGCAAAGGCCTTGGATGCGAAGATCAAGCCTCCCGACCAGTACCTCCGCGCATGGTGAATGGTCAGAATCAGCTTCTGGTGCTGGCGTCTAGAGAAGGCGCCGTCGTGTTTACCGTGCGCGTGCAACCGCGGGCCAGCAGGGATGAAATCGCCGGCGTGATGGACGGCGCTCTGAAGGTGCGGCTGCAAGCGCCGGCGCTGGAAGACCGCGCGAACGTGGCGTTGTGCGAATACCTGGCGCGGCTTTTGAAAACGCCGAAGTCGGCTGTTAGAATTCTCAGCGGCGGCCGGAGCCGCATCAAACGCGTTGAAATTCGCGGTGTGACCGAGCAGCAGATTCTGGCGCTCTTGACGCAAGACGCGTAGGCCGCTGCAAGCTGACGAAGAAGGGAACTTTCCACGATATGAGCCTTGACCTCCAGGGAATGCAGAGCGATCTGCGAGCCGCGAAGCTCGATGGCTGGCTGTTTTATGATTTTCGCGGACGCGATCCCATCGCGCAGGGCATTCTGAAGCTGCCGGAAGGCATGCGCACGCGGCGATGGTTCTATTTTGTTCCGGCGAAGGGCACGCCGCGGAAGTTGGTTCACAAGATCGAGGCGGAATCACTGGCGGCACTGCCCGGAGAGACGCTGTATTACGCGCGCCAGGACGAGCTGCGCAAGAATCTCGCTAAGACGCTCGGGCGGGCCAAGAATGTGGCGATGCAGTATTCGCCGAAGAATGCCATACCGTACGTGGCGATGGTGGATGCGGGCACAATAGAACTGGTGCGCAGCGCCGGAGTGAAAGTGGTGAGCTCCGCCGACTTGGTGCAGAAATACGAGGCGTGCTGGAGTCCCGATCAGTTGAAGGGGCACTTGGCGGCGGGCGTGACCATTGACCGGATCGTTCGTGAGGCGTTTCAACATGCCGCGAAGAGCGTGCGCGAGAAGAAGCCGCTCACCGAATACGATCTGAAAGAATGGATACTGAAGGAGTTTGACGCGGCGGGACTCATGACCGAGGTAGGGCCGGACATAGCCGTTGGCGTGCACGCCAGCGATCCGCACTACGGGCCGCTGCCCGGCAAGTCTTCGCCGATTCGCGAAGGAGACTTGCTGCTGCTGGATGTTTGGGGAAAGAAGAAAACGCCGGGAAGCGTCTACTACGATGTGACGTGGATGGGGTTTCTGGGCGCCAAGGTTCCGGACAAATACGCGAAGGTTTTTGGCGTCGTGCGAGAGGCGCGCGACAAAGCGGTCGAGCTCATTCGATCGAGTATCGCCGCGGGAAAGCCTTTGCAAGGCTGGCAGGTAGACAAGGTGGCGCGTGGAGTGATCGAGAAAGCCGGCTACGGGAAGTATTTTTTTCATCGGACCGGGCACAGCATCGGAGAAAAAGTGCACGGCAATGGCGTAAATATGGATGGCTACGAGACGCATGACGTGCGGCACTTGATTTCCGGAACTTGTAATTCGATTGAGCCGGGGATTTATCTGCCGGAATTCGGCATGCGTACCGAGGTCAATATGTACATCGGAGAACACGAAGCGCGCGTCACCGGGGCCATTCAGAAAGAAGTTTTGGCGCTTCTCGCGTAGACGGAAGCGCAACCAGATGCACGGTCAGGACCAAGGATGACGGACGAAACCCAAGTAACGACGATCCCGCAGCGCGATTCACGGCGCGAAACTCGAGCCCTTGTGCTCGGCGTCGCGGGGTGGATTCTGCCGGGGCTGGGACATGCTTTGCAGAAAATGTGGGGACGCGCACTAGCCTGTTTTCTGACGGTGGCGGCACTTGTGGTGATCGGCGCAGGCATGCGCGGGAACTTGTTTACCGCGGACGGCGGCGATGCGTTTGCATCACTCGGTTATCTCGCGGATTTGGGCTCGGGAAGTTTTTATCTGTTGGCTAGATCGCTGGAGACTCACGGACCGGATGTTTCACACGCTGACGGAGACTACGGAACGCGATTCCTGGCGGTCGCGGGCGTTCTGAATCTGCTTGCGGCGCTGCATGCCTATGAAGCGGCGCGCGGGCGGAAGGCCTGAGCGCGGTGATGACCCTTCAACTCAGCCATTTTCAGGCGATGTTGCTGTTCGCGCTGGCGATTTCCGTGGCGTTCGGGTTTCTGAGCCGCCGGCCAGCCCTGGACCGCGTGAAATACATCGTGTGGTCGCTGTTTTTGTTCCTGCTGATCGGTATCGGAATCGGGTGGGCGATGTATCCATTGTCTCGATGAAAAGAGCACGCTATCCGCGGACTCGAGAGACAAATCGCTCCTTGCGCGGTCGATTCTAAGAGGGCCAATGAGGACCAACGTGAGGACTACGAGCCGCTGTTGAGGAGGGCATCGACGGCTGCCTCAATCTTCTCGAAAGGCTGGTCCGGGGCCGGCGCAGGCTGCAGTCGTCCCCGGCGATCGATCAGAAAAATCGCCGGGTAACGCGCGATGTCGCGATAGAGGTTGGGGACTTCCCCACCGAGCGTGAGAAGCGGGTAACTCACCGGGACCTGTTCCACAAACTTCCGTTGCAGATCGACATCCTCGTCCGACAGGCCGAACACGATGAATCCCTGATGCTTCCGCTCTCGGTATAACCGGTCGAGCTTCGGCATCTCATTCCGGCACGGCCCGCACCAGGTCGCCCAAATATTGACGAGCACGACCTTGCCCTTGTGATCTCCCAGGCGCTGGGTCGTCCCGAGGAGGTCCAGGGTTTCGAAGGGCGGCGCGGCCACGTCTCGCATCGCCAAGTTTCGGGACTGCTTCGAGCGGGTGATGCCGTCGCTTACAGGATTCCATACGAGACCCAGCGAGAGAATCGCGAGAGCGAGACCTACTTTCCCGGATAGGGAAAGCGCGTGCCGGCGGCGATCCTTTATGGCGAAAGTCAAGGTGACAAGAAACGGCACGGTCATCGCGAGAGTCGATAAAGAGAGACGAAAGAGCCAATCCTTTTCGAGATCGGCACTGAACCGGGTCAGTGTCGCATAGACGAGCGCATACAAGAAAAGGGCTACCAGCGGCGAAAGGATACCGGAGAGGAGCACGCGGTATTTTGCCAGTCTGTTCATTATAATCTAAGTCTTACGCCATCGTGGCGCGCGTCTCTGGCGGCACATTTGCTGTCTTCGCCGGTTGACGCTCGGCAAGCGCGAACAAGATGTCCCCTTCCTGCAGTCGCCCGATCTTTTCATCCGAGGGGTTTACAAAGACCCGGGAGGCGCGGCACAAGCCTACGGGAACGATCGTGGGGCCGTGGCCCCGACGCAGATTCGCAAAGTATTCCAGCATCTCGCCGAAAGACTTGCCGAAAAGCTCGGGCGGCACCTTCTTGCGGAGCACCTCGGTATCGCTCGGACTGCCGTTTCCAGTGGCGCTCGCGCCCATCAGGTGCGTGTAGAGCGTGGCCATTCCGGGGTTCAAGGCCGATTGGACCAGCACGTCGTTAGCGATGGCGTCCACGCACACGATCTCCACTTGGATTTCGTCGCCGCCGGCGGTTTCGGCTTCGCTGCGATTCGCGCTGGAGCGGATCTCGGCGGTTACGGTGGGGCGAGATTCGCGCGGCTGGCGCCCGCACATGTTGCGAAGCGCGCGCAGCGTCTGGATCGTTTTGGTGTCGGCGACATCCGGGTCCACGGACTGGCGGCGCTCGTTCGGGTCGGACGCTTTCCACGTCGAAAGAATGGTGACCGAGTGCGCGAAGGGCACGCGGGTTTTCTCGAGACACGGCGCTTGCGTGGCGTCGCCGACGATTCCGATGACGTCTTCGAGGCAATCCTCCTCGGTAAAGTCCACCCGGCTGGATGTGACCACCACGACGGCTCGCGCGGCATCCGTTTTGATCGCGCTCAAATGGCGCACGATTTCCCGGCCGCGATGATCCCAATTGATGACCACGAAATGTCCGGTGATGTCTTTTTGCATGAGGGACCTCCCTTGGAGCCAGGCGATGAGCGGTCCGAGAAGATCGGTAGCCATGATTTTGCGGATAAACGGCGATAGGAATCCGCCAACCAGCAAGATTCCCAGCCATTTGAGCACTTGAATGGTCTGCTGGCCGTTTGGAGTGAGCGCGGTCTTTCCCAAGAAAGGCGTGAAGTACAAGAAAATCTTGTAGAACGATTTCCAGAGAGGATTGAAATCTTCATTGACGAGAGCTTCGTAGTGATAGAGCAGGTAGGAACCCAGCGCCCAGGCCAGGATTGTCGCGATGGTCACGAGAACCGCCTCGGGCTGGCGCACCAGGACGCGGTGCAGCTTCCTTCGGAGCAAAGCAAAGACGATCGCCAGCAGAAAAAGACACCCAACGAGAACAAAGGAGAGATGCCGCATCCAGGTCGCGCTGCGCGGACGGGAAAAGTATTTCTTGACGACAGGATCCGCCGAATAAAAGTCGCGCACGAGAGCGTCCGGAGTAGGCAAAGAGAGCAGCGGCAGCCGGGCGACTCCTTCATGGACTTCTTCACCCTCCATGTAGTCCTTAAGCGCCTCTCTTTCGTCGAAGGTGAGGTGGAGGTCGCCCGGCGAGTCCGATGCGGTCGCTGCGCTTAGCTTGTCAACGATGTCTTTTTTGTGTTTGAAGTCGTGCCAACGCTTGAGCCGATGGAGCCAAATCTGGGGTTTTTGGGTTAGCTCTGCGACCTCTGTTTCGTGTTCGTTCGCTTTTTGGGTTTCGAGAAGGTCTCGCAGGGTATCGCGCAGATCACCGCTACGGCTGTGAATGAACTCGGCCAGTGCGTGCACGGCTCTCCGGTTAGCGTTTTCATGGGTCATCAGGAGCGCCTCGACGCCGACCGTCAAGGTGGCGTCCGGCTTGCCGTAGTCTTCCGCGCGGATCAGGGCTTCGGTATAACTTTCGTCCTGCGTGAGTTTTTGCACCAGGTCGTAGCTGAGGCCGAAGAAGTGGATCTCGGGGAATTGATCCAGCGCATCTTCGAGCGGATGTGTTGGCACGGGGCCGGTGAAGAAGACCGCATCGATTTGCATTTCTCCCAGGCTCTGGAGAGCCGAGTCCAGCGAGAGCTCCCTACCAACTGCGGCAGGATCGCTCTCCACGAAATCTATGCTGCAGTAGGGGACGCCTGCGGCCGACAAAATCCGCTCGGCGGAGAAACGCCCGCCGCTCATGACTCCGCCGGCCCAAACTCTTCGCCCTCGCAAATCCTGAAGAGTCGCGATGTTGAGATGCGGGCGAATCAGGATGTGCATCGCCTCGATGTACAGCGGAGTGAGCACGACGGGCCTTGCATTCTGCGGACACCTGGGCTCGCCGGGCTGGCAGAGAAAGGGCTCTGACGAGTGTGATGGATCAGTTTGGTCGCGCCCGGGGCAGGTTTCCAGCCGCGGGTGCCGGTACCACGCCGCGTGAGCCACGTCGCTTTGCACGATCGCAAACGAAATGCTGTTCTCGCCTAGCTTTTGAATGTTTTCGGCCGATCCCAGCCCGCACACGGCTTGGATTTTGGGGATGTTGTCTGCCTTCTGGGCACTGAAGGATGTCGCGATCCCTCGGCCGACAAGATCGTAGTAGAGCCCGGTTGTCGCCGTTTTCAACACGAGCGCATCTGGCTTCTCATGCGTGGAACAATCGGCCTCGGCGGCCTGCGGGTGCGGGGTCTGGGCGAACGCAGCAGAGACGAAAAGGAGCGCAAAGAGATGGGCAAGTAGCCAGCGGTCGCGAGAAAGCATGGACGCTCCGGGGTTCCGGCAGGGGACGGTTAACTTTAGTAAGAAAGCTTCAAGATGGCGAGGAAGTTACGCCTTTGCCAAGAGCCTGTCAAGAGCCACCGGATCTGATTTTCGAGGCGTCGCAAAGCGATATCTATGTGTTTTATACGATGGGGTAGCGGCTCAGGTGAGTCAGAGGATTTCCCGTACGCGAGGGGCCGCGAAGCGCTCAGACGGTTTTACATTGTGGTAGAATCGACAAAGACGAAAGTTAAAATTGCAGAACGCCGAGGTAGCTCAGTGGTAGAGCAGCCGATTCGTAATCGGCAGGTCGCGAGTTCAACTCTCGCCCTCGGCTCCAAACTCTTGCCTGCTGCAAATCAGCGCATTTCGTTGGATCGCGTAGCCCTGAAGACTCCAAAGTGACCAAGGCGCAAAACTTCTATGGCTGGAAGCTGGTGGCCGCGCTGTGGGTCTTGGATTTTCTGAACATGGGATTTCCCCTCTTCGGCGGCGCGGTCATCAACACCTACATGCTCAAGCAGATCCCCATGGAACGCAGTACCTATGGCTTGGGCTTCACCTTACTAAATCTTTTCGTCGGTCTGCCGTCCATGCTTGTTGCTGCTTCCATTCTAAAGTGGGGCATTCGCGCAACATTTGCTATCGGGTCGTCGTTGATTCTTCTTGGCGCGCTGTGGATGGCTTACTTTGCTTCCCGACCCTGGCACTACCTGGTGGGCTTCGGCGTCATCATCGCCACCGGAATCAGCTTCGCCACGATTGTTCCTGTAACAACGACGGTGACGCGCTGGTTCAATCGCTACCGCGGAAGGGCCATGGCCATTCCCCTGGCCGCTTCTGGATTCGCCGGATTTCTTGGCGCGCCGCTGATCAATAAGATCCTGGCGGCGAATGGCGGAAATTGGCGGCAAGCGTGGCAGGTGGTTGCCGGCATCGCCATCGCGTCCGCCATCTTTGCGTTTCTTTTCGTCAAGGAGCGTCCGGAAGATTTGGGACAAACCGTGGATGGAGCGCCGGCGGATGCCGCCACAAGACACGCAACATCTCCGAGTCGTTTAGTCACCAGCTTGCCGTGGACGCCGTCGCAGGCATTCAAGACGCCAGCTTATTGGTTGATCGTGATTGGAGGGCTTGCCTGCCAATTTCCGTATTTCTTTTTCATCGCGCACTGGATTCTTCATCTTCGCCAGCACGGCGTTAGCGCGGCGGACGCCGCCTGGGCCATGGGACTGTTCACCATGGGCGGAATCGGCGGCCGGCTGATTGGTGGCTGGCTTATGGACAAGATGCCCGCGCGTTTCGCGTTCATGAGCGGGCTCTGTTGCTATTTTCTCGGCTCTTTCCTGGCGATGAATGTGGATTCCACCACGTTCACGATCGCCGTCGCTGCCGGAATCCTGTATGGCACGGGGTTTGGTTGGACGTTCATATGCATGAACACCATGACCGCTCACTACTACGGCCCTGCGGCGTTCCCCAAGGTCAACGGAATGATGCTGCTGCTAACGGGAATCGTGGGCTCGCCGGCGGGCGTCATCGGGGGAAGGCTGTTCGACCGGTATGGAAGTTATACGCGCGCGTTCGAGCTGAACATTCTGATCAGTGCCATCGGCATTCTCGCGCTGGCGTTCGCGCCCATGCCGCAACGCCGAATCACCACGGACGCGGTACCCGCAGCAGAACCGATTTAGACGCGCGCCTCATCCGTAGTTTGGCGGATTCACCGAAAGGTCCATGCCCATGCAGGTCTTGCCGGTCGTCTGAATATTCACGCTAATCAAGCGCGGCGCCTTGGCGGCGAAGGCCTCTTGGAATGCCGGCTCCAAATCTTCCGCGCGGTCGATTTCTCTGGCGGTCATGCCGTAACCCTGCGCGATTTTGACCATATCGATTCCCGGAATATCCACTCCAGGAACGTTCCGCCCCACGCTCGTAAAATCGCAAAATGATTTCAGCGCCGAATAGTCCCCATTTCGCAGCACCACGAAGATCGCCGGAATGTTGTACTGCACCGCCGTCCACAAAGTCTGCACCGAATATTGCACCGAGCCATCACCCACCGGGCAGACCACCCGGCGCTCCGGATGAGCGAGCTGCATGCCGAGCGCGAAAGGCAAACCAAATCCCAGGATGCCGCTGCGCATGGAATAGAACGAACCCGGCTGATCGCTAAGGATGTAACGGTCAAGATCACCCTTCGCGGAAGGGCACTCCTCCACGATCACGGCATTCGCTGGACGAACCTTATTCAGAACGCTGAACAAGTACGCAGCGGTGATGGGATGTTCCGGTTTTGGCTCCGCAGGTTTCTCCAGCGGCGGAAGGGAACTGCGCCTGGCAGCGGCGGCGCGGCTTCTGATGTATTGCGCGGCCACCGCAATGTTCCCGAGAACGCTTCTTCCCGCCAGAGCCGCGGAAGCATCCGTGGGTGAGTTCGTAATCTGGAAAAGTTGCGTTCCGGGTTTGATGGCTTCGCCGGGAACGCACGCGTAATAAAGAAAGACCGGGGCGCCCAGAACGAGAACCGTGTCGTACTCTGCGAGTTGACCTGCCAGCGGCCTCTGTGCCGGAAAGAGCCCCCCGCGGAACAGCGGATGCGTTCGCGGAAACGTCCACCGCGAAGGGATCGGTTCGCAATAAACATCGGCGTTTAAGTGTTCCGCCAAGGCGATCACTTCTTGCCACGCACGGTCTTCCTCAATTTCCGACCCGGTGACAATAGCGAGTTTGCGAGTGGATGCCAGCGCCCGCACAATCTCGTCCAGGGCGCCGGAGTCCGGCGAGACCGAGGTGCTTACCTCGCGCACGCGCAAAGGGTCGCAGGGATGATTCCAGTCGTCCATGGGAATGGAAATGAACACCGGGCCGCGCGGCGGCTGCACCGCCAGGTAGTAGCCTCGCGCAATTGCCGCCGGGACGTCTTCCGCGCGCAGCGGTTCGCAGGCCCATTTCACGTAAGGCTTTACCACATCGACGGCGCGGCTCACCAGAAATGGCTCGCCTAAAATTTGGCGCCGGTCTTGATGCCCGGTGGTAACCACCAGCGGCGCGTGGCAGTAGTACGCGTCGATGAGCGCGGAAAGTCCGTTTCCCGCGCTGGCAATCGAATGCAG
>JBGOVR010000169.1:0-9052 GCA_041478205.1 Candidatus Acidiferrum sp. | reverse complement strand
TAGTAGTCGTAGAGATGCCAGATCAAGGATGGCCAGGCATTGTTTTGCATCCACTGAATCACTCCGGTAGAGGTGTATTTGTTGCGCGCGTAGGCTTCGAACATGGCGCGCTGGCCGTCGTAGGTCATGGCCTGAGCTTTGCGCTCGTAATCGTCGAGCGAAGTCGCCGTGCCGTACCGGCGGTTCAAGCCATCGGTGAAAACATTCACGGTTGTAAAACGTTCGCCACCCGCGTGATAGTTCCAGACGTCGTCGATGGGCCAGAGGTGATCTTTCGGAATAAACCGCTCCAGGCTTTCGCGTGGCGGAATCGCGGGACCCGGGCTGGTCTCCGTGTTGTAGCCGTAGGCGCCGCCGGCGTGCGTGTCCGCGAGCCAATAAACCGGCGGAACGTATTCGTAGGGGCCGGTCATTTTGACGCCGGACTTTCCCGTTACCGTCGTCGGCGTGTCCGCGGCGGAGGAAACCGAAGGATTGGGCCACTCGAGATCTTTCAGGATGCCGAGGTACATTTTCTCGACGGCCGCGGGGGGAGGATTGTCGCTGCCGTAGAGCCACACGAAGACGCTGGGATGATTGCGCAGAATACGAATCTGGGCGCGCAGGGAGTCGCCGGCAATTTTGTGCTGCTCGGCTTTCCAATTCTTCCACTTTTCCCAGGCGTCGCAGCAGGTCCACCCAGGCATCACCAGAATGCCGAGGCGATCGGTCTTGGCGAAGAATTCCTCGCGGTCGATGCGGCCCTCGAGACGGATGGTGTTGAGTCCCATGTCGCGAACGTAATTCAGGTCGGCGTCGAGGCGCTCGGAAGACCAGCGCAGAAACATGTCCGGAGCCCACGCCGCTCCGCGGATGAGCAGCTTGCGGCCGTTGATTTTGAACAGGCGATAGCCCTTGTCGGTAAGCTCGGAGGTGACTTCCCGAATGCCGAAGGTGACATCGGCGGAATCGGAAACCTGCGTGCCGATTTCGAAAGACAGCTTGGCGGTGTAGAGATTCGGCTCGCCCATTTGATAAGGCCACCACACGCGCGGATTTGCTAGCTTCAGCTGAGAAAACTGCTCCGGAGCAAAGCTGACCGTCTTGGTCTCTCCGGCGGCCAGCGTAACGGGTTGGCTGACTTGCGTGCCGTCGATATCCGCGCGAAGGACGCCGCTAACGGGGTGATTCGCAGCGTTCCGCAAATCCGCGCTGACGGTCAGTGCGGCCGTCTTGTATTCGGAATCGAGCTTGCTTGCTACAAATGGATTTCGCAGCGAGACCTCGTCACTCGAGGTCAGAACTACTTCCTTCCAGATGCCCATGTCTTTGTCCGCGGGCGTGGGATTCCAGTCGACCCAGGTGATGCCTAGATCGTTCTTGCCGGGCGCGAAGATTTCGACCGCGAGGGCGTTCGGTTTGTCGGAATGGAGCAAATTGCTGACGTTGAACTCGAAGGTAGCGAATGTGCCGGCGACGTTCTTGGCGTCGGCAATCTTCTGGCCGTTGATCCAGATGTTGGCGCGGTAATTGATGCCCAGAAAATGCAGCCACTTCGTTTTTTGGTCGTAGCCGGAGGGCAGCGTGAACTCCGTGCGAAACCACCAGGAGCACAGGAAGGGGCTGTTTTTCGGCATGTCCTGAAGCGCGAAGAAAGATTTCGAGGAGTAGTCCATTCCGGGAAGGGAGCGCAGATTGGTGCCGTAGGTGGGATCGGGGTAGGTCTTGTCGTTTACGAGCGCGCCGACGACGGTGCTGGGAATGTCGGTGTGGTGCCACGCGCCGGCGTCAAATCCGGCCGTGGATAGCTGTTCCGCGGTGGCTTTGACCTCGCAAGACGATTGCAACTGCCAGTTCTTGTGCAGAAAGAGCTGCGCGGTTTGGCTGGCGGAACCCTCGGCGGCAAAAGCGCCGGCGGCGCACAGGAAGATGGCGGCGGATGCGAGAGCAAGGTGAAAATAGCGTGGACGTGGCATAGGCTCCTCAAAGAACGAAGGGTGCAATTTACCAGAAAAAACGGCTGCCTTGATTCGGGCGGCCTATATTAAACCGATTCAATAAAGAATTCCTCTGCCTTTTTGAAGTGCCGCAAACTCATATTGGCTAGTTACAGACAACGAGGCAAGGAAAATGGTCCCGGAGGAGGGGGTCGAACCCACACGGTACTAAGTACCACGGGATTTTGAGTCCCGCGCGTCTGCCAGTTCCGCCACTCCGGGCCGGTAAATGAAAATAGCATGGGCGCGACCTGCACTCAAGCGTGCGAAGCCTTGCTTCGTCGCGCGCGGGGCAGCTACACTCCGCTCGCCAATGAGAAACTCAGCCGATCCGGAGAGTCGTTTGCCGGCAGATCAACCTCCAGGCACCAGATTGCGCGGCTTCTGGGCGCTGATCGCCGTGCAGTTTCAAAACGCTTTCAGCGACAACGCCTTGAAGTGGCTGGTGAGTTTCCTTGTGCTGGAATCGGCGCTGTCGAAAGAGCAGCGGGATTTGTGGTTTGTTTTGGTCGTGCCGCTGCTCTTTGCCATTCCGTTCCTTCTCTTTTCCATTCCTGGCGGATACTTCGCGGACAAATACAGCAAGCGCAGCGTCGCGGTGTGGACCAAGGTGTTTGAGTTCGGCGTTATGGGCCTGGCGACGTTTGCCTTTGCGCGCGACCGGCTGGACTTGGCGGGCTTGGCGCTATTTCTGGCGTGTACCCAAGGAGCGATTTTTGGACCGACAAAATATGCCTTGCTTCCCGAGCTGCTGCCGGAAGCCAAGCTCAGTTGGGGCAATGGAATTATTGAGTTGACCACGTTGGTGGCGGCGATCTTCGCGGCACTTGCCGGCGGCTTTCTGGCCACGCACTTCCGCGGGCGGCAAATCTGGTCGGGGGCCGTATTTCTGGGACTGACCGTGCTTGGCCTCCTCGCCAGCCTGGGAATCAGCCGAGTGCCGGCAGCCGATCCCGCGCGGAGATTCGACTGGAACGTGGCGCGTGAATTCTTCTACGAATTTCGCCGCATCCGGCGCGACAACGTTCTGTGGGTAGCGGTCTTGGCTAACACATTCTTCTGGTTTCTCGGTTCTTCGCTGCTCCTGAATATCGTGCTTTATGCCACCGATGTGCTGCACGTGGATGAAGCGCACAGCAGTTATTTGCTGGCGGCGCTGAGCCTGGGCATCGGGATCGGGAGTTTCGTGGCCGGGTACGCTTCCGGCCACAAAATCGAGCACGGAATGGTGCTGCCCGGCATGGCGGGAATCATTGTCATGGCGGGACTACTCTCGCAATCTGGCTTAAGCTTTGCGGTGGTGACGGCGCTGTTGGCGCTTCTGGGAATGGCTGGTGGTTTCTTCGTCGTGCCAGTAAATGCCCTGATCCAGCGGCGGCCCAAGCCGGGGGAGAAGGGCCGGGTGATCGGTGTCGCGAATTTGCTGTCCTTCGTGGGCGTGGCGCTGCAGCCGCTGGCTCAGTATGCGATGCTGCGTCTTGGGCACCCAGATCCCTCCCGGGTATTCCTCGTGGCTGCGGGCATGACTCTGCTGATGGGCGTGGTCCTGGCGCGCTTGATGCCTGATCTTGGCTCGCGGGCGCTCGACTGGACGCGGCTGCGCCGGAGAGCTACTCTATAGTTTCCGTTCGATTGGGGGCTGCACCCACGGCAGCAGCGAACGGTCTTCAGAGGCCACATGGCTACCGTTACGACCCTTCCCGGGGCTCCGACTGAGCGTCGCGGTCTCACTCATTGGATGGACCGTGTCCTGAAAGAGCTGGAACACGTCCAAAAAGAGCCCGAAGCCGACGCGGTTCACGACTTGCGCGTGGCCATCCGCCGCTGCCGGTCCGTCGGCGCGGTCATGCAAGAAGTGGACCCGGATTCCGCTTGGCGGGAGCTGCGCCGCGTCCCCAAGAGGCTTTTTCGGCGGCTGGGTGAGCTGCGTGATGCCCAGGTGATGGACGAATGGGTAGGGAAGCTGGCTGCGGGCGATGATGCCGTCCGGGCGCAACTGCACGCCGCATTCGAGAAGAATGAGCCCGGGCTGCGCCAGCGCGCACTGCGTGCGACGGAAAAATTTGACGTGAAGGCCTGGAAGCGTCTGGAAAGCAAGCTGCAAAAGCGTGCACGGCTGGTACCACCGGGAAGCCTGGCCGCCGAATGCCTAGCAGTCGAGCGCTTCGAGGAAGCCAAGGAACTGCACACGAGGGCGCAGAGAACCGACAACCCCAAGTCTTGGCATCAATTGCGGATTGGCCTCAAGAGGTTGCGCTATACCGTCGAGAGCCTGCTGCCCGAGCAATATGCGGCGTGGAGCGACAACCTGAAGAGGTTGCAAGACCTGCTCGGCGAGGTGCACGACCTGGACGTACTGGCCGCAACGGTGAAAAAGACGGCGTCTCCGGAAACGGTTGACGCACGGAATGTGTGGGAAGAGACCATCCGGCGCGAGCGCGGCCAGCGAATCGACACTTACCGGCAGTTGACACTGGGAAAAACAAGCATCTGGAATGACTGGCGGCACGGGTTGCCACAAGGCAAGCGGCTCGGACTAGCCGCCATGGCGCGCCTGCGCGTGACCGCGCGGGCAACCGACACACATCCGCGGCGTACCGCGCAGGTGTCGCGGATCGCGGTCGCGTCATTTGACGCTTTGCGGCGTGTGCACGCGGCACCTGCATTCGGGGAGCGCCCGATGCGGCGAGTGCTGCGCGCGGCTGCGCGTTTGCATGGAGTTAGCGGGACCCAACGGGCGGGGTCGCAGCAAAAGGCGGCGCTGCGCTTTCTGCGCGAATTGCCGATGCCTCCGAGCTGGACCGTGGAGGAATGGGAGCTGTTGGCTTGGACGGTGCGATACCACCGCGGGGCGGAACCCAACACGGATGGCGGGGCGTTTGCAAGACTTACTGAGGAACAGCAGAGGAATGTGCGGGCCCTGGCGGGGATACTGCGGCTGGCGCGCGCACTGAGAAAGTGTGGTGTCGATACCTGCACTGGAATGTGCGGGGAGAAATCAGCGGATGCCGTGATTTTGCACGTGCCGGGGTTGACGGACTCGGTCGAGACGGCAGCCCGGCTCGCAGCGGGGAAACATCTCCTCGAAACGTACCTCGGAAAGGCGCTCATCCTTAAGCCTGCGCCGAAGGTCGCGAACGTGGTCGCCCTGTTGGCTCAGTTCCAGGAGCACCATCCGATCTCGGCCGCCGCCTCCGCCGACTAGAAAAAACTGCCTGAAAAATTCCGGGCCCTTCTCTCCAGATTGATAAGAACGGGCGGAGACCGTTGCCTGCCGTACATCCGTGTGAAGCACTCGCGACATCAAAGACACTAGACTAGATTTGCGAGGTCAAGATAACTCGGCCCCGATATACAATCTTGGGTGACGAGAAGGAAGAGGCCGAAACCAAGGCAACCTCGCGGATCACTCGTCGAGAGGGGAACTACGATGAAGCGCTTGACACGTTTTATTGCCGTCGCTGCTCTGGGTCTTCTGTTTGTGGGTAGCGCCGCGGCCGACACGCTGGAGTTAAAGGACGGCCGGGTGCTGCAGGGCCGATATCTCGGTGGCACGCAGGCCATCCTGCGCTTTTCGGTCGGTGGGGACATTCAAACATTTAACGTGACCGAAGTGGTGGCCCTTACGTTTACCAGCAGCTACGGCTCGGCACCGGCGGCGGCTCCAGCCCCGGCCCCGGCTTTTGCCCCTGCTCCGCAGGCCGCGGCGGCGGCGCCTGCGCCTGCGGGGGGTGCGGTCAGCATTCCTGCCGGTCAGAGCATGCTGGTGCGCATGATCGACGGCGTGGACTCTTCGAAGAACCATATCGGTGACATTTTTCACGCGAGCCTGGAAACAGACCTGGTCGTCAATGGTACCTTCGTGGCGCGCAAAGGCACGGACGTCTACGGCCGCCTGGCGGAGGCGAAGGAAGCGGGCCACATGAAGGGGAGCTCGGAGCTGCAGCTGGAGTTGACCCGGATGGTGATCGACGGCCACGACTATCCCGTGGTGAGCAGCGACTACACCTTGAAGGGCAAGGGACGCGGGACCAACACGGCGGAGAAGGTCGGTGGCGGAGCCATCGTGGGCGCCATCATCGGGGCGGTGGCTGGGGGCGGGAAGGGTGCGGCGATCGGCGCGGGCGTAGGTTCCGCGGCGGGCGCGGGCGTACAGGTCTTCACGCGGGGCCAGCAGGTAAAGGTGCCGAGCGAGACTTTGCTGGAATTCCGGCTGCAGCAGCCTGTCACGGTGACGCCGGTGCAGAGCTAGCCGCGGGGCAGATTCCTAGCTTTGATTTCGTTCCTGCGGCAAAGGCGGGCAGATTGCCCGCCTTGTGCTTTTTCTTGGGGTTTTCCAGGCCGTTGTCGGATTCGCCGCATGCCTTTGAAAATCCCTCTTGCGGCTTTTACTGTTAGTGACTAAGCTACCCCCGGACTGGAGGTGTGACGTGCCTAAAGAAAAGCCTCGCGTAAACATCGGGGAAGTCATCAAGACCTATCGCAGCCAACGGGGGCTGTCGCAGGGCGACATCGAGCGCCGCACCGGCCTGTTGCGCTGCTATCTCTCCCGCGTGGAGAATGGCCACACCGTGCCGTCGCTCGAAACGCTCGCCAAAATTGCGGAAGCCATGGATATCTCGCTCGCCGATTTTTTCCCAGGCACGGAGACGCCCCGCGACCGCGAAACCCAAAAAATGCTGGGAGAGCTCTCGCAGGATGAGATTCGCTTCCTGGCAGAGATCAAAAGATTCAGCACCACGCTGTCGGAGGGCGACAAACGTTTGGTCCTGGCCATGATCCGCAAGATGGCCAGCCTCATCCCTCCGCCGGTTTCGAAGAAGACGATCATCCGCCGGCCCGCGGTGACCGCGTAACGCGGAGCAGACTCAGCTCGTCTGTCCGCGGATCAGCCTGATTGCATCGGGCATCGTTGCATTGCCGCGTCCTGCGGCACCTAGTTGTGTTTCCGTGCCATTCGTGTCGGATTGTGGAGTGTCGCCTTCGCCGGGGGCCAGGAACAGGTTCGCTTCGACTTCGTGCTGCTTGGTGTAGAGATCGTAGTAGCGGCCGCCGGCAGCGTACAGCGACTCGTGAGTCCCGCGTTCGATGATGCGTCCCGCTTCGACGACCAGGATTTGATCGGCGCGGCGAATTGTCGAAAGGCGATGGGCGATCACAAAGGTGGTGCGCCCGCGCATGAGGTAGCGAAGACCTTCCTGGATGAGCGCTTCGGACTCGGAATCGAGGCTCGAGGTGGCCTCGTCGAGAATCAAGATGCGCGGATCGGCGAGAATCGCACGCGCAATGGAGACGCGCTGTTTTTGGCCGCCGGAGAGCCTCACGCCGCGCTCGCCGACTACCGTGTCGTACTGCTTCTCGAAGGCCTCGGCGAACTCGTCGACACGCGCGATGTGGCAGGCTGCGAGGATCTCCTCTTCCGCGGCGTCGGGCCGCGCAAAAGCGACGTTTTCCCGAATCGTTCCGTCAAACAAGAAGGTTTCCTGGAGCACGACGCCGAGTTGCGTGCGGTAGGAGCCCAGCTTCACCGCCGCCAGGTCCACGCCGTCTACCAGCACGCGCCCGCTCGACGGCACGTAGAAGGCCGCGATTAGACCGATGATCGTTGACTTTCCCGCGCCCGAGGGGCCCACCAGCGCTGTTACCGTGCCTGGCTCGGATTGGAAGCTGACGTCACGCAGCACTTCCTTGCGCGAGTCGTAGGCAAAACTCACGCCTTCCATCGCTACTTGTCCGTTGATACGGTCGAGCGCAATTAAGCGGCCGGGTGCTTCGTCTTCTTTCTTTTCGTTCAGGATCTCGCGGGTCCGCTCGAGACCCGTGATGGCTTCCGTGATTTGCGTGCCGATGGCCACGATTTGGAAAACGGGCGCAATGAGTAAGCCCAGGAATATGTTGAAAGCAAAAAAACCACCCAGGGTCATGCCGCCGGCAAGAATCTTGTGTCCACCGAACTCCATGATGAGGGCGCTCACCACGCCCATGAGGCCGGCGCCGGAAAGACTCATGAGCGAAGTGGCCGTAAGCGTCTTCAGGACGTTATCGAGCAAGCGCTGCACGCCCGCGGAGAAGACTGCTTCCTCGCGCTCCTCGGCGTGATAGCCCTTCACAACGCGAACGCCGCCGAGCGACTCCGTCAGCCTGCCGGTTACTTCGGCAGTGATTTTTGGACGCGCGCGGAAAATCGGCCGAATCGTCTTGAAGGCCCAATTGATCCCCAGGCCAAAAACCAGCAGGATGCTGAACGCCAGACCGGTCATCGCCACACTGGTGTGCAGAAGATAGACCAGTGCAAAGGCGGCGGTCATGAGTCCGCCGACGAATTCGACGAGGCCTGTGCCGATGAGGTTGCGGACGCCTTCCACGTCGCTCATGATCCTGGAAACCAGGACCCCGGTTTTGTTGGAGTCGTAGAAGGAGACCGGAAGACGGCCGATGTGCGCCTGCACCTGACGGCGCAGCTCGGTGATCATCTTTTGAGCTGATTTCGAAAGGAGCTGCGTCAGTGTGAAGGACGTGAGGCCTTGCAGGATGGTTGCCGCAAGAATGCTCAAGACGATCGGCGTCAAAAGATCGATCTGCTTTTTTCCAACGACGTTGTCCACGAAATACTTTGTGGACGCCGGCAGGACTAGGCCGGCGACGCGATTGATGGCCATGAGCACGAAGCCCAGGGCCAGCAGGCCACGCCGCGGCTTGATCAGCGCCCAAACGTCAGGGAGCGATTTCCAAGCATTCTTGCGTTTCTCGCTTTTTACCTGCGCAGCGGGATCTTTTTCAGTGGCCATGATCGGAGAGCAGTCTTCACCCTTGCCCTTGGATGCGGGGGTGGTCCAGAAGACTATACGCTGTGGGGCACAACTTTGCGGAATGGTTGCTACTCTAGCGGACTGAAGAATACCGAACGCGAAGAGCATGGTTTCGCAATCTTCAGGAAAACGGAGATCGCAGGATGCCCACCAGCGGCAAAGCAGGATCGTACGGAACACTGATTGTTACGGGTGCGAGCCGTGGCATTGGCGCAGCCATAGCCAGACTCGCAGGGACATACGGATACGGCGTGGTAGTGAACTTTG
>JBGOVR010000012.1:0-54688 GCA_041478205.1 Candidatus Acidiferrum sp. | reverse complement strand
CTATCAGGTAGTTAGCTAAATCGTTTGTTATCAAGCGGAATCGAGAGTTTATTTTTAGTTGATGAAGAAATAAGAAGGACTTGTCTTGACAGCAATCACCACCTGCCCTAGAAATTGTGTCAAAGAAGTTTAACTGGGTTGGTGAGAAGGGTTGCCCGAAGTCCAGATTCAGAACGTTTGGTATTGCGGAGCTGTAGGTCTTCGCGATCTGGTCGTGCCCCCCGCTGGTGCGCTCCCTCCTGTTTGTCTACATCTTGTCGTATCGTGCCCGAAAGGAGCAGTACATGAACTTGTTTTCAAATATTAAGCGGAACTTTGTGGTGAGGCTTGTGGCAGATCTTGCGGTGCTGGCACTTGCGGTCACCGGCGCCTGGGCGCAAACCGGTACAACGGCGGTAAATGGCGACGTGACCGATCCCCAGGGCGGCGCCGTGGTCGGAGTGAAGGTGACGGTGACGCCTGCGGGCACGCAGTCTGGGCGCTCGGCCGAAACGGACGCTTCCGGGCACTATCAATTTCAAGCTTTGCCCCCCGGAGCTTACACGGTTCGGGTGGAACTGAAGGGCTTCCGCTCGGTCGTGCAACAGGTGGAACTGCTGGTCGCCACGGAGAGAAGGCTGGATTTCAAGCTCGAGTTAGGGGAAGTCACGCAGAGCATTCAGGTTACCGAAGCGGCGCCAGCGATCAACACGCAGGACGCGACGGTCGGGAATCCGTTCGATGAAAAAGAAGTGAAAGAGCTGCCATTCTTAGCGCGCAACGTGGTGAACCTGCTGACGCTGCAGCCAGGGGTGGTGTTCACCGGGAATTCGGATACGGACCGGTTGTCGCAGGGTGACACGGGCACGCTGGATAGCCGCGAAGGTGCTGTGAACGGGGTCCGAGGGAACCAGACCAACGTTACGTTGGATGGCGTGGACGCGAACGATTGGCAAAACCAGGCGGCGTTTACCAGTGCGCTGCCAGTGACCCTGGATTCGGTGCAGGAATTCCGGGTGACGACATCGAACGCGAACTCCACCGACGGCGTGGCCGCGGGCGCGCAGGTAGCGCTGGTGACCAAGAGCGGCACAGACCAATTCCACGGAAACATCCGCTGGTACTACCGCACCAGCGGTGCCACGGCGAATTCCTTTTACAACAAAGCTGTGACGCCGGAAATCGGCCGGCCGAAACTGCAGCGAAACATCGGGGGAGGCTCGCTCGGCGGACCTGTCATCAAGGATCGCTTGTTCTTCTTTGTGGATTTTGAGACCCGGCGAGAAGCCAGCTCGTTTTCCGTAACACCTCGCAACGTACCCTCCAATGCGCTGAAGGCTGGCGTTTTGGTTTATCAGTGTGCCGATGCCACGCAATGTCCGGGCGGAACGGTGACGGGGGCTGATGGGGTGACACAGGTCCCAGTCGCGGCGGGGAATTTTGGTTTGTCGCCGGCGCAGTTTCAGTCAATCGATCCTGCGGGATTGGGCGTCAATCCGGCGATGCTGCAGTACATGAAGCAACTTCCTTCGGGTAATGATCCGTCGCAGGGATTTGACAATGGCTTGGCTTTTAACGGTCTAATTTTTAACGCGCCTGAGTCGACTGCGGGGAACGTCTATACCGCGAGAATGGATTACAACATCACGAAGAATGGGCGACATGCGCTGTATGTGCGCGGCGTGCTCGGTGGGCTAAAAACGGACCTGATCGAAGCCAATTTCCCAGGTGAATCGCCCACTTCGACACTACTCAACAATAGCCGAGGGATGGTGGCCGGCTATACGGCCCAGATCGGCAACAGTTTGGTCAATAGCCTCCACTATGGCTTTACCCGTCTGGGTGTGGCGCAAAGTGGTGCAAAAGGGCCGCTCTTCGATGTTCGCAGCTTCTCCGACATCGAGAACTTTAGCCGCGCATTCGGCCATCAGTTGCCGGTAAACGAAATCAAGGACGACGTGAGCTGGACCCACGGAAAGCATACGGTACAGGTCGGCGGCGGGCTGCGTTACATACGGAACCATCGCCAGGACGAAACGCTCTCTTTTCCTAATTTTCTTGTGAACAACGGTTTTTGCCAGGGCCTCTGTCAAGACGCCGCGCTTTCGTTGGGCGCCGCTGGCACTCCCGGAGCAAGTTTCCCCGCCGAGAACAACGTGACGGCAGTGACGCGCGCCATGATGATGCTTACGGGCTCCATCACCCAGGTCAATACCTCCTTCTTTAATGGTGACCCGAAGACCGGCGCGGTGCTTCCTCAGGGTTCGACCGAATTGCGCGAATTCGCCGAAAACGACTACGAAATCTACGGGCAGGATAGCTGGCGTCTGCGCAACAATTTCACAATCACGGCGGGATTGCGTTACGGGTACTCTACGCCACCGTGGGAGACGCACGGCTTCCAGTCCGCGGTCAACCTGGATATCCATCAATGGCTGACGCAACGGGAGATCAATCAGGCCAACGGAACTCCTTCGGATGCCTCTCCATTGTTAAGCTGGGACCTCGCTGGCAAGGCTAACAACAAACCTTCGTGGTTTAATCCGAATAAGAAGGATTTTGCCCCGCGCGTAGCAGCGGCGTGGAGTCCAGGGTATCAAGATGGCCTGCTGAAAGGTGTCTTCGGCGGACCTGGAAAGAGTTCCATTCGGCTCGGCGCCGGAATTTTTTACGACCGTCTGGGTCAGGCCATGGCCCAGGAAACGGATTTGCAGGGCTCGCCTGGCATCGGTACGCCGCTGATCGATGGATCGCAACAGTTCAACTTTGCAACCGCGCCGCGCTTTTCCGGAAGCTGCACGTTTTCGGGGTGCACGGGCCTGCCGGATCTGAGCAATTTCTTCGCACCCATCACTTCCGTGAAGTTTCCGTTCACCCCACTTTCCGACACTTCGAATCTGGGTTTCGTCATCGACAATCATCTGCACACGCCCTATACCATCGATATCAACCTTTCGTTCCAACGGGAATTGCCCAAGGGCATCGTTCTGGAAGTAGCGTACGTGGGCACGCTGGGGCGCAGACTGCTGGCGAAGGCGGATTACGCTCAATACCTCAACATCACCGACCCGAAGTCCAAGACGAACTTGTTCCAGGCCTATCAGCAAATCGTGAAGCTGGCGGGGCCAAATTTGTATCTGAATAGTCCCGCTATCGATCCCACGAACTTCACCGCAACAGGCGTTAAATCCATCGCATCGATTCCGTTCATCGACAATATGCTTCCCAACATGGCGACGTTTGGTGCCGCAGCGGTGTGCTCGACCCCAGCTTGCCAGGCGGGTTTCGGTTCGCTGACTCCCACGCAGGCATTTTATTCGTACGTCATGCAGGATCTCGGCGGCGCCCCCAGCTGGTCTTGCGCGCTGTTCTTGATGGACATCTCGGGCTTGACGGGGCTGCCGACGCCTTGGAATTCCAAGGTGGACCCACAGGGAGACGGATTTGTGCTATTCACTCCGCAGTTCTCGTCTCTGCCTGGTTGGACAAACTTCGGCTCGTCCAATTATCACAGTCTTCAGGTCTCGGTCCGAAAGTCGTCCGGGCCGGTGGTGTATGGTGTCAACTACGTCTATTCGAAGGGCATCGACAATGCGTCCGGGACCGAGAACCAGGACAACGTACCCAATGTGAACCCCAATTTGCCCCTCAGCAATGGCGTATTTAACGCATTGATTCAGAACCCGTTCAATCTGCGTAGCAATCGCGCCGTTGCGGACTTCGACCTCCGGCACAATGTCAACGGTTTCTGGCTGGCAGAGCTGCCGTTTGGCAAGGGAAAGAGGTTCGGGGCCGACTCCGGAAGACTGAAGGATGCGATCATCGGCGGCTGGCAATGGACTGGCACGATGCGCTTCCATACCGGTTTCCCGCTGGGGCCGGGGAGCGGCTTCAATTTCCCGACCAACTTCTTCCTCGAAGCTAACGGGTCGCTCTTACAGCCAATCAAGAGCAGTCTCACGCGATCCAATGCAAATGACCCCATTCCCAACCTGTTCTCGGACCCGAAAAGCATTCTCAATTTCGTCAGCCCAACACTTCCGGGCGACGGGGGAGCGCGTAACTCGTTCCGTGGTCCGGCCTACGTTGCTACCGATATGGGCGTGTACAAGAACTTTGCGATGCCCTGGAAGGAATCGCAGCGCCTGCAATTCCGCGTAACGGCGTTCAATGTCTTCAACAACGTAAACTTTAGCGACAATGGTCTGAATCTCGATCCGACGTCTCCGAGCACCTTCGGGCAGTTCGTTCAGACGGCGGGCCCGCGCGGCGGTCAGCGCGAGATGGAGTTCGCGATTCGCTTCGAGTTCTGAGCCAGCCACTATTCGCTTAGCTAGCTGGAAGGCCCCCGGGAACCCTCGGGGGCCTTTCTTATTCCAGTAGTCCGCGATCTGTAATGTAAACTTTCCAGTTGTCGAATATGCGGTGGCGAATGCCTGATGCGAGTGTGGGGATAACTGGCGGAATCAGAAGAAAGCTTAGTCGCCGAGATCTGCTCCGAGGGTCGCTCGTCGCCGGGGGTACACTCCTGCTCGGTTTCGAGAAAGTTGCCCAGCCAAAGTCCCTCCAGAATTCAAGCAAGGGCTCCGTTGGCGCAGGTAAAGAACTGGGCGTCCTTGATTTCTCGGGAGAAGCGCCCGTGCCGATGGAGACGGCCTTTGGAGCCGGGCTCGACGGACGGATGTACACCGATTTATCGAAGGTAACTCCGCAGAAACCCGTTACGCCTACCGAGAGCTTCTATTTGCGCACTCGGGCGTCAGAACTTCTGGAGGTGCAGAAGCGCTGGGCGGTACGCGTGGGCGGGTTGGTCGCGCAGCCATTTGATCTGGCGATCGGCGACTTGAAGACCAGGTCGAAAACGATGGGTCTTCACCTGATGGAATGCGCGGGCAATGCACGGAGCGTGCACTTCGGGTTGATGAGCGTGGCGGACTGGGCGGGCGTCCCATTGCTTGAGATTCTCGACAACGCCAAAGTCAAAGAGCAGGGGACGCGGGTCCTGGTTTCGGGCTTTGACAGCTATACGGCCAAATCGACGAGCTCTCTCCCGGGAGCAAGCTGGATATTTACGTGGGATCAGCTGAAGTCCGCGGGAGCGTTTCTGGCTACCGAGATGAACGGCAGCGCGCTGACCAAGGACCATGGAGCACCAGTCCGGCTGGTTGTTCCCGGCTGGTACGGGTGCGCGTGCATCAAATGGGTGAACGAGATCACCTTGGTGGATGACGCAGCCGAGGCCACTTCTCAAATGCAGGAATTCGCAACGCGAACTCAACAGCGTGGAGTGCCCAAGCTGGCGCGCGACTTCGAGTCTGCAACGATGGATCAGGCGGCCATGCCCATCCGGATCGAAAAATGGCTCGCGGACGGGCGAATCCAATACCGTGTTTTCGGAATTCTGTGGGGCGGCTCGCGCACTGTGAATGCCTTGGAGATACGCTTCAATCCCGACGAGGACTACGTTGCCGTGGACAGTTTCGAACACAAAGTGAGTGATCCCTGGAGTTTCTGGACGCACGCATGGACACCAAGGCAGGCGGGTACTTATCTGATGCGACTGAGAGTCAGGGATCCTCAGGTGGTCGCCCGGCGCATGGACGCTGGGTATTACCTGCGGACCGTGGAGATCGCGGAGGTTTAGGACATTGCTTTTGCAAGATATGAAAATTATCGGGCATCGTGAGCGAGCAAGAGGAAGAAGTGCGATTCGGCGCGTCGTGCATTTCGCGTTGGGCGCATTGTGCCTTTTCGGCGGGGTGACCGTACGGGCGCAAGCCCAGCATGAAGCTCATGAAGCGACCGGCTTGGTGCCACGCGAGATTCTCGAGCGGCCGGTTCCTCTCCGGCAGGGGATTGGCAAGGTTCACGAAGAGGTGACAACCTTATCGCCCGAGGCGCAAGCGTTTTACGATCAGGGCTTGGCGTATCTGCACTCGTTCGTATGGATTGAGGCGGCGCGTTCGTTCCATCAAGCTTTGCGGCTGGATCCTTCGATGGCCATGGCGTTTCTCGGGTTGAGCGATGCGTACATCGGTTTACAGGATTTTCAGGGGTCGCGCGCAGCGTTTGAAAAGGCGCAATCGCTGGCGGCCAAGGCGAGCGAGAAAGAACACGCGCGACTAGTAATCCGCGCGCGGCAACTCGATTATCTCCAGGACAGTGGCAACCTACAGAAGTATTTTGCTTACCGGCAAGCCATCACCGACGCGCTAGCGGCGAATCCAAACGATCCGTGGCTGTGGATTTTGCGAGGCTTTGCCGATGAGGGCACCCCGCTGGCGCACGGGCAGGGCGGCGGCGTAGATACGATCGCGTTTTACGAAACAGCCCTGGCGTTCTCTCCGGGCAACTTTGCCGCGCATCATTACCTGGCACATACGCTGGAAAACCATGGGCCGGCGGAGAAAGCGCTGCAGGAGAGCGAGGAGTATATGAGGCTCGCTCCCGCGATTCCCCACGCGCATCACATGCATGGGCACAATCTTCGACGGCTGGGACGCACGGAAGAAGCCATCCAGGAGTTTCTGAAGGCCCGGGAACTGGAAGACACCTACTACCGGACAGAAAACATTCCCGCACAGTTTGACTGGCACCGCGCACATAACCTCCAACTGCTGGCGATGTCCTATCAAGCTCTAGGACAAATGAAAGCGGCCGAGGAAGCCTTCCGGTCCGCCTTTTCGCTGCCGGTTTACACCGACTTCGCGGAATTCAACCGCCGGGCATGGCCGGAATTTCTGTTGGAGCGTGGCAGGGAGGAGGAAGCCCTGGCAGCCTCGCAGGAATTGGTGAAAGGCCGATGGGCAATGGGGCGATTCGCAGGCCATTCCCTGGCAGGCCGGGCGCTGCTGGCCATGGACCGCCTAGAAGACGCCAGGAGCGAACTGGCGCTAGCGGAGCGCGAAATGGAGCAGCTCCCGGTGACGGTCATAAAGACGCTGCAGGATACGGTGATGCTGCGCGCGGAGATCTTGTTGCGGGAGAAAAACTGGGACAAAGGTAATGCGCTGATGGAGCAGGTCGAAGAGCAAATCGTGGCCGTGCCAGGGCCGGATGCGTGGAGCGGGGCGCTGTTCCAGTTGGACTCCATAGCCCGGATGGCGCGAGAAACCGGCGATTGGGACCTGGCCGAATACACGGCGCGGAAGATGGTCAAGCACGACCCGAGCTATGCGGGCGGGTATTTCGCCTCGGGTCTGGTTGCCCAGCACCAAGGCGACACCTCCACGGCGCGGCAGGCGTTTGCCACCGCTGAAAAGCTTTGGAGCAAGGCGGACGCCGACGTGCAAAGATCGCAAGCGCAAAAGCCATGAAATGTTGCAGATGGGGCGTGCGGGTGCAGGCTTCGCCGCTAGCCCTTGATCGCTGCAATGGGGCCCTTTGGAGGGTTATTGCCAGCCCCACCCATCGTCTTCACCCCTGGTCGGCAGGAACAAGCCCCCACCTTATTGTTATCTCAACTATATTTGTTTGAGGCGATCCGGGTTTTCCAGACAAGATTACTTGACATTGGCGAGTAATTTGTCCTAAAACCTATCTCAATTGTTAGACGAGTGGTGGGATAAGGTTGCCCGGAGCTGAGATCCAGAACGCTTGGTATCGCGGAGGCGCGTTTCTCCGCGATCTGCTAACGCCCCCGTTTGGCGCGCTCCCTCCGATCTGTCCACACCCAGAAATATCGTGCGCGAAAGGAGCAGTTCATGGACTTGTCTCTATACATTAGACGGAGTTTTCTAGCAGGTTTGCTCATTTTGATGCTCGGCGCCGCAGGCGCCTGGGCCCAAACCGGAACGACATCCGTTCGCGGAGTCGTCACGGATCAAAGTAACGCGACGATTTCCGGAGCGAAAGTCACGCTGAGTAACGCGGAGCGGGGACAACACCGCGAAACGACCACGAGCGCGACGGGTGAATACGAATTTCCCGGGCTGCCGCCGGGAGTGTACTCACTGATTGTGGAGATGAATGGATTCCGCAAGTTCGAGTTAAGCAAGCTCCAATTGCTGGTCAATACTCCGACGACTACGAACGTGAAGATGGATATCGGCGCGACGTCGCAGACGGTGGAGGTGTCCGCGCGAGCGGAGACGCAGAACCAGACTGACGCATCGCTCGGAAACGCCTTCGGCGAAGATCACCTGAAGCAGTTGCCGCTGGAGGGGGATAACATAACAGACCTGATGTCACTGCAAGCCGGGGTGACCTATACAGGCAACCGCGGTGATGTCAATCGAGACGTTGATACACGTAGCGGGGCTGTGAATGGAGCGCGCAGCGACCAGAGTAACGTCACGCTGGATGGTGTGGATGTGAACGACCAGGTAAATGGCGACGCCTTCAAATCCGTCCTGCCAGTCACATCAGAGTCCCTTCAGGAGTTCCGGGTCACCACCACCAACGCTAACGCCGACCAGGGCCGCTCCTCGGGCGCCCAGGTATCTCTGATCACTAAGAGCGGCACCAACCGTTTTCACGGCGGCGCCTATGAGAGCCACCGCAACACCTACACCAGCGCCAACGATTACTTCGTAAAGCTGGCGGAGTTGCAGTCGGGCCAGCCGAACGTCCCTCCCAAGCTTATACGCAACATCTTCGGCGGATCGCTCGGCGGACCGATCCTTAAAGATCGTTTCTTTTTCTTCGTGAACTACGAAGGCTCGCGGCAGCGCGAGGAAGCCAGCGTCCTGCGCATCGTACCGAGCGACAATTTGCGTCAGGGCATGATCCGGTATGTGTGCGACACCGGTGATCCAAATTGTGCTGTAGGCAATCCCAACGTGAAGGTGGTCAATGACCCTGCCCTAGGTCCTGTCGCCACTTTAACTCCAGCACAGATCCAGAAAATGGATCCGTTGGGCCTCGGAAATAACCCGGTCATGCTGAAATACTTCAATACTTTTCCCGAGCCTAATGATTTTGGCCAAGGGGACCTGCTGAATTTTGTCGGATACCGCTTCCGGGGAGCTGTCCCGACCAACAACAACTGGTATATCGCGCGGGCCGATTTCAAAATCACGCCCAGCGGTAACCATACGCTATTCTGGAAAGGTGCTATGCGAAACGATCTTCACGCCAATGCGCCTTACCTTCCCGGCACCCCTTCCGAGCATACTCTTGCAGATTTCAGCAAAGGATATGCCGTGGGCTATACGGCAGTACTCAAGTCCAGCCTTATCAACAACTTTCACTGGGGTTATACGCGGCAGAGTTTCGGCGATATCGGCAACAATGACACCCAGCCGTTCAACTTCTTCCGAGGGCTAAACGACGACGAAGGATCCAACAACTCCGAATTGGCGGTGACGCGCAGCCGCAAGTTCCAGACGCCGGTGTACAATATCGTCGATGATCTTTCTTGGACAAAGGGTAAACACACTTTTCAGTTCGGCACGAACATCCGTTTCATCCGCAACCCGCGTGAGAACTCCCTGAGTTCTTTTTCATCGGCGTCGACCAACTCATCGGGGCTGGACACGGCCGGGGTCATAGGCACCAACTCTCCAATTGATCCAGGAAACCACTCGAGCGATGGGCTCCCCGCAGTAAGTTCCGCATTCAGGCTTGGGTACAACTGGCCGATCATGGCGATGATGGGCATCGTCAGCGAAGTAGACGCGACTTTCAACTTCGATAAGACCGGCACGGCGTTGCCCCAGGGGGCGCCGCTAAAGCGCCGGTTCGGCGCCGACGAGTACGAGTTCTATATCCAAGATTCCTACCGGGTGCGGCACAACCTCACCATAACCTATGGCGTTCGTTATTCCTTGTTCTCGCCGCCCTGGGAGACCAATGGACTCGAAGTAACTCCTAAAGGGTTTCCAGCCGGCGGAGGAAGCCCCGCAACCCTAGCGCAGTGGTTTCAAGAACGAGGCAGCAAGATGCAAACCGGGGGTTCCTCGGTTACGGATCCGCTCCTTACCTATAACTTGGCCGGACCCGCCAACGGAAAGGCCGGGTACTACAATTGGGACTATCACAATTTTGGGCCAAAGCTGGCCTTCGCTTACACGCCGCGAGCCAGTGGGGGCTTACTGCACAGTCTGTTTGGTGACGGAGATAAAACGGTCATCCGCGGGGGCTTCGGTGTTGTATATGATCGCATCGGAGCGGGTTTGCTGAACACCTTCGACCGGCGGGGTTCATTCGGTCTCTCGACCGGGATATCTGCCCCTGTACCGTGTGTAGGGCCTACCAGCCTCGATCCCTGCACGGGTACTCCCGTCGCGCCGCGACTTACCGATCTCAATGTCATTCCACAAACCGATGCCAACGGCAAACCTTACTTCCCCGCAACACCAACGGGGGGCTTCCCGTTTACCTATCCACCTGCCGGTACGGGCTTGGCGATCCAATGGGGATTGGATGACGGGATCAAGACACCCTACGCTTATACGTTCGACCTCTCAGTTGGGCGTGAGTTACCCGGAAACATGAGCCTTGAAGTTAACTATGTAGGGCGAATGGCGCACCGGCTGATGACGCAGGTAGACTTGGCAATGCCGCTTAACATCACGGACCCGAAGTCCAAGATCGATTACTTCACAGCGGCTAAGAAGCTGTCACAGTTGGGTTTTGCGGGCACACCCACTTCGGCGGTTACTTCCAGCTCGGTCGGTCCCACGGGGGCCTACTGGCAAAATATAGTCGCCCCGTTGAAGCCAGGTGACTCTTATTCACTGGCTTGCAGTGGCGGGTTCACAACTGATCCTACGCAGGCCATGTACGATCTCTTCGGCTGCGGCGGAGGACCCGTGAACGGCTTCGGTGACGAGACTACGCCCCTCGCCAACTTAGACTACTGGGGCTCGGACTTCAGCGGAAACGCCGGGATACTCGGCAAGTCCGGCACGTACTATCCCTCGATCTTCGGCCCGAATGCCTTCTTCAACAGCCAGTTTCACTCGCTGTACGCCTGGAGGTCCACGGGTAACTCGAATTACCACGCCATGCAGGTCATCTTGCGAAAGAGGATGTCTCACGGCGTGCAATTCGACTTTAACTACACCTACTCCAAGTCGATCGACCTTTCTTCCGATGCCGAACGCATTGACGCTTATAGCGGACTGGGGGGTCAGGTCATCAACACATGGGACCCGAAGGCTTTGCGCGCGGTTTCCGACTTTGACACAACCCACCAGTTCAACACCAACTGGGTTTTCGAGCTGCCATTTGGCAAAGGCAAGTGGATTGGCCAGAACTCCAATCGTTTTGCTGATGCTTTCATCGGCGGCTGGCAACTCTCTGGTTTGGCTCGTTGGACCACCGGTTTCCCGGTAACAATCGCCAACGGCGGTACTTGGCCTACCAACTGGCAGTTGGGAGGTGCCGCGACCCAGACTGGCCCGGCGCACGCCCAGACGACAGAGCGTCCGGATGGCACGGTGAACCTCTTCCCGACAAACCTCTCTCAAACGGCCGTCGGACTTGGTCCGTTTCGGCATGACATACCGGGCGAAAGTGGCACCCGCAACACGGTTCGGGGCCCAGGCTTCGCCGGCCTGGATCTCGGACTCACTAAGCGCTGGAGGATCACGGAAGCCCAAACTCTGGGATTCCGCTGGGAGGTTTTCAACGTCCCGAACTTGAGGCGCTTTGACGTCCAGACTATTACGACGGATATCTCTTCAAGTTCGTTCGGTGTGTACAGCGGTTTGCTGACCAACCCGCGCGTGATGCAGTTCTCGTTGCGCTACGAGTTCTAGCGAACTCGATAGTTCTAACCACTTCGCCGCCGGGAGACGAGAGTCTCTCGGCGGTTTTTTGTTTGTCAGCGCGTAGCGGCGTGCTTCCGGCCTGCAGCTGAATACCGCCAACCCAGCCCGCATCCCGCCGAATACTATCGAAGTACCATACAGATATCATTTGACATGCGGTAAGTATTGTGCTATGGTTCGTTGTGTTTGCCTTAGTCCATCCTTGCCAGGACCCCTTCTCGGAGCCCCTAGGGACCCTGCCTTCTTCTGAGACTTCTCTTTGCCGCCATCTATCCCCTTTGGAATCATATCGTTGCATCATGCAACGAGCTAACATCAATAGAATCATATCGTTGCGCAAAAACATACGGGGGGGAGGGGGCCACAATCGAACATTGGGCGAAACGGCGAGGCATCGTTGGGTCATCCAGTCCAATTGAGTCAGCCTTTGATCACACCCATGGGGCGGAGGCGGGCCACTTTACGGGCAAGGCCCGCGCGCTGGACGACGTCGATGACGGCGTCGATGTCTTTGTAGGCTTCGGGGATCTCCTCGAGGATGCCGTCGCGGGTGTCTGAGCGGAGGAAGATGCCCTGGGCTTCGAGCTTTTGCGTTTCGGTGCGGACGTCGCGGCCGCGCTTGGCGGCGGTGCGGGACATGGCGCGGCCGGCACCGTGGCAGACGGTGCCAAAGGTTTCGTCCATGGCGCGCTGGGTGCCCACCAGGACGTAGCTGGCGGTGCCCATGGAGCCGGGGATGAACACGGGCTGTCCTACGCCGCGATATGCCGAAGGGATGAACGGCGAGCCGGCGGGGAATGAGCGCGTGGCGCCTTTGCGATGAACAAGGACGTTTTCTTCGGTCTTATTGGCGTCTGCGCCGACGCTGTGGCGTTCGCTCTTGGCAATGTTGTGGGCGACGTCGTACACGACGCGGAGACGCGTGTTCTCGCCGAGCACTTGCTGAAAGGCTTGGCGGGTAAAGTGAGTAATGACCTGGCGATTGGCCCAGGCGAAATTTGCGGAAGCAGCCATCGCGGAGAGATAGCTCTGGCCCTCGGGCGATTGCGAGGGGACGCAAGCGAGCTGGCGGTCGGGCAGGGTGATGTTGTAGCGGCGCATGGCGTCATTCATCGTCTTCAGAAAATCGGTGCAGACCTGGTGCCCGAGGCCGCGGGAACCGCAGTGAATGAGCACGACGACTTGGCCTTCGTGAAGACCGAAAGTTTGCGCGGTCTCGGGCTCGAAGATTTGCTGGACGTATTGGACTTCGAGGAAGTGGTTGCCACTGCCTAGCGTGCCGAGTTGCGTGCGGCCGCGCTGCTTGGCGCGATCGGAGACCTGTGCGGGATCGGCGCCGCGCATGGTGCCGGACTCTTCGCAGTATTCGGCGTCGGTGGGCTCGCCGAAACCGCGCTCGATGACTGAGGTGGCGCCGCGCACGAGCACGTCGTCGAGCTCCTTGTAGGAACAGGGAACGGGTCCCTCAGCGCCGGTGCCGGAGGGAACGTTGCGGAAAAGTTGATTGACGAGATCGCGCAAGTGCGGGACGACGGCTTCGCGATCGAGGTTGCTGGCGAGAAGGCGGACGCCGCAGTTAATGTCAAAGCCAACGCCGCCGGGCGAAACCACGCCGTCGCGGAGACGCGTGGCCGCGACACCGCCGATGGGGAAGCCGTAGCCTTGGTGAATGTCCGGCATGGCCAGCGAGCGGCCCACGATTCCGGGAAGATGCGCGACGTTCATGGCCTGCTCGATGGAGAGATCGCCGAGGATTTGCTCGAGTAGCTTTTCGTCGGCGTAGATCAAAGCATCGGTGAGCATGCCGGGACGGGTGCCGCGCGGGACGAGCCAGCGGACGTGATCGAGCTTTTGCAGTTGGTTTTTTGCGATGGCCAAGACAGGTCCTATAGAAGACCGCGGTTGCGAGCGACTGCGCGGAGCTAAGGCACTCGCAGAGCGGCGATCTACCCGCGACTGCGGAGCTATGTTAAGCTGTTATTCGCGCTCAGGCCAGATATGGATGAGCGCATTTGTCGGGGCGTAGCGCAGCCTGGCTAGCGCGCCTGGTTCGGGACCAGGAGGTCGAAGGTTCAAATCCTTTCGCCCCGACCATTTTCTTCCGTGGATTGACGAACGTGGCGCCGTCCCCGCACTTGTCCCCCTCTTGTTTGTTTTCGATTCTCCGGGCTGTTTGGTGTTGCAGCAAGCTTCTAGACACGGAAACACGCGGCCGCAAGCGTAATATATATTTAAGTGATATCAGTACATTTGTAATTACGAGCTAATGTATATAGGATGTTGGCTGACGGGCGTGCTCGTGTTATGTTCTATCGGACTTTTTTGAAAATGACGGGTCGGAAGGGGAGTGCTTTCTAAACAGGAATATGGGATCAACAAAAAAGAAGTTTGTTTCGATGGTTTTACTGTCTCAAGCGATATGGATTTCGGGTTGCCAGAGTTCGAGTGCAACTGGCGGCGCGACCAGTGCGCTTGATCCAGGGAGTCCAGTTTCTCAGCTGCCTACTGGAGTAGTGAGCGCGACGCAAAACCCGCAGGTGGCGCGCTACAAGATCGTGCCGCCGCGGAGCGCCAACGTCACGATCGAATTCGGGCCGGACACAAAGTATGGCCTGCAAACTGCGACCGGCAGGCAATTCAGCGTTCTCGTGGCCGGAATGCGAGCTTTTACCACGTATCATATGCGCGCGAGAATGGACTTTGACGACGGCTCACAGATGTTCGATTCGGATCACACGTTTACGACGGGGGGCTTGCCGCCGGAACGCGCTCCGCGTGTAACAGTCACCCGGCCCGGCGGACTTGAACCCAATCCGGGGATCGAGCTGCTCGACGCGGTATCTCTCGCAAGTATTCCGAATACCGACCCGGTTGACGCTGCGGCGTTCGATCTGAACGGAAACTTGATCTGGTTCCACGATCTCCAAGACGGGACGCACCTTGACTCTACCTTCCCAATCAAGATGCTACCGAACGGAGATTTTTTGATGGTAGTAGAGGGAGCTTTTAACGGACTGCGTGAGATTAATCTTGCGGGCGAGACGACATCTGAATTCTCCACGCCAAGCGTCAACCAGGCACTAGCGCAAGCGGGAATTCCCATATTTATTGGTTCTCTCCATCACGACATCCTGCCGCTGTCCAACGGGCATCTCATACTACTGGCAAGTACTCCCAAGACATTCACTGATTTGCCCGGCCGTCCGGGGCCCACGCAAGTCTTGGGCGATGTTCTGATCGATCTGGACGAACGCCGAAATCCAGTATGGGTTTGGTCCACTTTTGATCACCTAGACATCAATCGTCAGCCTCTCGGTTTTCCAGATTGGACCCACGCGAATGCGATAATTTATTCTCCAGACGACGGAAACCTGATTCTCTCGATGCGAGATCAGAATTGGGTGATCAAGATCGACTACAAAGATGGCCGCGGGGATGGAAACATCCTGTGGAGGCTCGGACCAGGCGGAGACTTTACAATTCCTGGCGGTAGTCCGGCCGATTTCAACTACGCTCAACACTATCCCGTACTGATTGGCCCGAAGAAATCCGGAGTGTTTCCTCTCATGATTTTTGACAATGGAAACGGCCGAATTCTCGACTCGGCAGGAACACAATGTGGCTCCCCGGGGGCTGCACCGTGTTACAGCCGACCGGTCATTTTCCAATTGGACGAGTCTTCCAAGACCGCACAAATTTTGTGGCAATATAAGCTGCCCATTTTTTCTTTGTGCTGCGGAAGCATCAACGTTCTGGGAAATGGCAATGCTGAGTACGATGTTGCCATAGTAACGTTGATACCTCTTTCATCAAGAGCCCAAGAGGTTACCCTAGATCCTGTTCCACGGTTAGTCTGGCAAATGGACCTGAAAGGACAGTTGGCCTATCGCCTTTTTCGGATACCTAGCCTGTATCCCGGCGTGGAGTGGCAGACCCTGCCATAAGCGAAACCCTAGGGACGCCCCGCAGCTGTACGAAGTTTCGCATCGGCGGCGCAAGATTCGTGATTTATCATGCGACGAGTGTTGGAATTCATTCGCCCGATCTTCGTTTGGTGGTTCGTTGCGCAGTTGGTGCTGTCCGGGTCTTGCGCCAGCCTCGTTTGGGCCCAGGCGACTCTACCGGCAAAGCCGATTCAAACAAAAGTTGTTGTGGTGACGGCATTTGAGCGCGGAGAGGACACTGGAGACGCTCCGGGCGAGTTTCAACTGTGGGTGGAGCACGAGCATCTGGATCAGGTTCTTCCGCTGCCTTCCGGCTATCACCATGTGCGCCTGAACAAGGACGGAGTGCTGGGCCTGGTGACCGGAGTCGGAACGGCCAAGGCAGCGGCGTCGGTGATGGCGGTGGGCATGGACCCGCGGTTCGACCTGACGAAAGCGTATTGGATTGTCGCGGGAATTGGCGGGGGCGATCCTGCGGACGTGTCGCTGGGCTCGGCCGTGTGGGCGGATCACGTTATCGATGGCGACTTGGCGTTTGAGATTGACGCGCGTCAAATTCCCGAGAACTGGCCGACGGGCTACGTGCCATTGCGCAAGGGGACGCCTTATGAGGAACCGGTCCGAAGCGAACTTGAAGGAGAGATCTACACGCTGAACCCCGAACTGGTGAACTGGGCGGTTCACCTAACGCGGGATGTGCCGCTCGCCGATTCCGAATCGCTGCGGAACTCGCGGGCGCGGTTCACCGGTTTCCCAAATGCATTGAAGCCGCCGTTCATCACTAGAGGGGATACGTTGTCCGCGAGCACGTTCTGGCACGGCTCGAAGATGGAGGAGTGGGCCAACGCGTGGACCAGGTACTACACCGGCGGCAAAGGCAACTACATGGTTGCGGCGATGGAAGACTCGGGTACGTTGCAGGCGCTTACTTTTTTGAGTCAGGCCGGCCGGGTGGATCTGCAACGTGTGCTGGTGCTCCGTACCGTGAGCAACTATGACCGCGAAGCACCCGGCACGACCGCGGCGGAGAGCTTGCAGGGAATGATCTTCGGGAACTACTCAGCTTACATGCCTGCTCTGGAAGCGGCTCAGATCGTCGGTGACAAGGTGGTGCGGGATCTCATTGGGCATTGGGCCGATTACGAATCCACCATTCCTCACTGGCAGTAGGTGCAGCAAGAGTCTTCGGGAAATCGGGCTAACGCAGGGGAAGTTCTTGCCATTCGTCTTCGTGGGATACGCTTGCGCGGATGAGATGGACGGCTTCATGACGATTCTGTGCGTCAACCTGTTTCATCACCCGGTAGATGTGATTCTTTACGGTGAATTCGGACAAATTCAGGTTCGCCGCAATCTCTTTGTTGCTTAGGCCCATGGCCACGAGGGACATCAATTGACGCTGTCGCTGGGTAAGTTCGAAGCGCATGCCGGCGCGTTGTTCCTCAATCGCTGCCTTCTGGCTGGACTCGCTGGCGATGGCTTGGAAAAGTACCTTGCAGAATTTTGGAGGGCAGACCGCTTCACCCTGTGCAACCCCGCGAACGGCGTCCGTGAGCTCTGCCGCGGATGCGTTTTTCAGGACATACCCATTGATGCCCAACCGCACCGCCTGAAGGAAAATATCGGCGTCCTCATCCATTCCGAACAGAACGACTTTGATATGGGGGACGGATTCCCGAAGGTCACAGATCAGGTCATCGGATTTGTGATTGGGATTAAAACAGTCCAAGAGCAGCAAGTCGGACTGAGCGGAGGCCACGTGTTCCGGGGTCGAGCCGGAGTAAGAGTTTTCCCCGACGACACATAGATCGCCCCGCTTCCGGAACAAGCGTACGAGCGTCTCGCGAAGCAGGCGGTTTTCCGCCACAACATAGACGTTCGTCGATGAAGACGACTGCTTATCGCTACTCGGTATCATCCAAAGCCCTCAGAGCCTCCCCCATGACCGTCTGTACCTACCTAAAGATACTCTAAAACGGCAAACCCAGCACGCGTCAAAAAGTTGATGCGGCCAACTTAGTTGCCAGCTAGGTACCCTGTCAAGGTATAATGAGCGAGTTATTTCTCAACAATAACGTAGTGCTTCCTCCCTGGCCCTTGAGAAATCGTTAGTACTTATTGAGTGCCTCCATGGAGCGATTGGATGCTCCGGAGGTGTGGTTGGTTGGCCAGTGAAACAGGTCTTCTTTGAGCCTTCTCTTTCGTTCCTATTTGCCAATACTTAGGGGAACGAGGAGAACGACATGGACAGGTCGATTCGTATTCTGGTGGCCAACCGTCCGAAGTTGATGCGGGAGCTGATGCTCGCGACTCTTGCGGATGAACCCGGCATAGAGGTTGTCGGGGAAGTGTCGGATGAGGCGGAGATCCGCGACCGGGTGCATCAGACGTCTCCGGATTTGCTGGTCATCGCCCTGGATGAGCCGGCAAAGAGGCCGGACATTTGCGACACGTTATTGCGGGATCACCCGGGGTTGCGCATCATCGCGGTCGCGTCGCAGCAGAATTGCAGCGTTTTCTATTGGGCCTCGTTCGATATTCATTCCAGCGAGATTGAGCCTTCCGAGCAAGGGATTCTCAACGCGGTGAGAAACATTACGCCTGCGGGCGCGGGGGAGCGTGTGTGATGTGGTTAGCGGCGCGGCAGCCGGTGCTGATTTCCCGGGTCGGAACACTCTTGTCAGTCCTGGCCATCGTCTTGCCACTGGCGACGTGTGGACCTGTACGGGCGCAGGAACAAGAAAATGACCGGCAGCGCGCTGTGCGCGAAGTGCCCTCTTCCAGGCGCTCCGTAGAACCGTCGGATCTTGGCAAGGAAAACTTGAATCACTTAGCGGCGTCCGCGGGGCAAGTGAAGGAAGTGCTTTTGAAAGATGCAGGTCTGCTGGTCGAGCTGAAGCGATTGGCGATAAAGGAAGCGACGGACAACGGGCAGATCGTAGAAGATTCTTCGCTGACGGATCAAGCGATTTTCGACCGGCTCGAACGCGATATCGTATTTCGCTCCGTGGCGACGCGTCTCGTGCAGCGATACGGCTATTTGCTGCCGAGTTTTAATACGGATTCGGAGCTCGGCAAAGAGCGAGAATTGATTTTGAAGGAGCGTGCCAAACGTCAGGTGCAGATTGAAGCCCAAGAGGACGCGGAGGTCGATGCGGAAATCAAGAAAGTGGCGAATGGGGAAGGCGTGGAAAATTGTGAGCGTGGCCAGCAGGAAGGTTGCACGGAAGCGGCTCCGCTAAGGACGCGACGCGACCTGCGCTCGCCGAATGGAGGACAGGGACAGACGCCGGACCGGAGCACTCCGAGCCTTCCGCAGCAAACTCCGTCCATCTCAGGCTCGCAGATATTGCGAGCCAGTGGGGGATCTTCTGAGTCCGGCCTGGGCGGCGCTCAAGACGTTGGGGCAGCTTTGCAGCAATTAGGAAGCACGCAGGGCGGCCGAGGAGGGCTCAGCCAAGGAGCTGGAGAAGACGGTGGCGGCACGGAAAGCCGGGGTTCCAGGATTGCTCAAATGATGGCGGCTTCGCAGGGATCGGGAGTAGGAGGCATGGGCGCGGGACTTAGCCTGCCGTTAGACCTCGGAAGCATGGGTGATTCGTTGGGGTACACGGACAGAAATAGGGGCGTTGTAGATACTGGGCGGCGGGGCGTGAATGAGCGCAGCCTGTGGTCTCGCGAGATGCGCCGGCGAACACCGGTGGAAGATCTGTCGCCGGTGTCCATGGTGCGTCGACCAAATCCGTACGCCGACGTCCCTTCTTTATACGATATGTACGTGCAAGCGTCCGCGCGGCAGCGGCCTCTGGAACGTTTTGGTCTTGAGGTTTTTCGAAACGAAAACACCGATCCGGACGACTTCCCGATGGACCTGCCCGCTGGTGCAGACTATGTAGTCGGGCCTGGCGATGGCTTGGCGATCGATCTTTGGGGCGGCGTCTCCCAGCGAATCTCTCGGACAGTCGATCGGCAGGGGCGCATCTCATTGCCGGAGTCCGGGCCGGTCCTGGTGAGCGGGCACACTCTCGGCGAAGTGCAACAAACTGTGCAACAAGTACTGCGGGCAAATTATCGGGACGTGTCCGCGGACGTTTCGCTGTCACGGCTCAGGACGGTGCGGGTGTACGTCGTCGGCGATGTAGCTGAACCCGGGGCGTATGACATCAGCTCGCTTTCGACGCCGCTGAACGCGATATTCAAAGCGGCAGGCGTGACCGAACGCGGCTCCCTTCGCACCATCAAGCACTATCGCGGCAAGCAGCTCATCGAAGAAGTGGACGCCTACGACCTGCTGTTGCATGGAGTACGCGGAGAAATGGCGCATCTTGAGAACGGCGACACGCTGCTTGTGGCGCCCATGGGGCCGCAGGTAACGATTGAAGGCATGGTCCGCAGGCCGGCGCTCTACGAGCTGAGAGGAGAAACATCGCTCGAGGATGTGCTGGAACTGGCCGGAGGCATCTTGCCGGCAGCTGCTCTGCAACACATTGAAGTGCAGCGGCTGGAAGCCCATGAAAAACGCACCATGCTCAGTGTTGACATTTCAGCTAACGGCGATCCCGACGCCGTTGTGAAGCAGCTCAGTAGCTTTAAAATCCAGGACGGGGATCAAATTCACATTTTTCCAATCGCGCCGTACAACGAAAGCGCAATCTATCTCCAGGGACACGTGCTCCGGCCGGGGCGTTATTCCTATAGCGAAGGGATGAAGCTCACGGACCTGATCAAGTCCTATGGCGACCTGCTTCCTGAGCCTGCCGGCAACTACGCGGAAATTGTGCGGCTTAATCCGCCGGACTACCGCCCGAGTGTCGAGAGCTTCGACCTCTCTGCTGCACTCGCCAATCCCGCGACGGCGCCAAAACTCCAAGCACACGATACGGTACGCGTCTTCGGCCGGTACGATTTTGAACCGGCTCCAGCGGTTTGGGTTGGCGGTGAAGTGCGGGCCCCTGGGAAATACGGTACTTCGGGCCAAGTCCGCCTGCGTGATGCGATCTATTTGGCGGGGGGAGTTTCTCCAGATGCGGCACTCGATTCGGCACAGCTTTTCCGCACCCAAGCCGACGGAACAATGAAAATCTTCAGTGTCAAATTGGGTGAAGCCCTCGCGGGTAATCCCGCGGAGAATTTGCTGCTCGAGTCGCGCGACCGGTTGCTGATCCATCGCAATGTAGCCCAGGTAGACCCAGCCACCGTAGATGTGAAGGGCGAAGTTGCCAAGCCGGGCCGCTACCCGCTGACGACCAACATGCACGTTGAGGATCTGGTGCAGGTTGCGGGCGGGCTGAAGCGGACCGCTGACCCTGTAACCGCGGATCTAACCCGTTACGCAGCAGGTGACCCGCAGCATGCCTCCAGCGAGAGTTCGCCGGTTGTGCTCTCGGCGGCCTTGAGCGGCGATTCGAATGAAAACAAGCTACTGCATGACGGCGACGTGCTCACGATCCGCCAGAATCCTGGATGGAGCGATGTGGGGGCGTCCATAACGGTCCGAGGAGAAGTTCAGCATCCGGGTCCGTTTGGAATTCGGCCAGGCGAAAGGCTGAGCTCGGTGCTCGAACGCGCGGGCGGGTTCAGTGCACAAGCATATCCGTACGGTGCCGTGCTGATGCGACGCGAAGTGCGAGAACTGGAAACGAATGCGCGCTTGGAGATGGTGCGACGCTTGAAGGAGGAGCAAGTCCATCTGAAGGCTCTGCCGGAGGCCGATGCGGACCAGAAGAACGCGAAAATGGCAGTGATTGGGGAGACGGAGACGACAATCAATCAGCTGCAGGCGAATCCTCCGATCGGCCGGGTGGTCATTCGTATCCAACCAGATGCGCGAGCGTGGCGAAATAGCACAGCGGACGTGCTTGTACGTGACGGCGATGTGCTCGTCATTCCTAAGAAAGCGGATTACGTAACCGTGAACGGGCAGGTCTTCAACCCAACTGCGGTCAGCTACCGGCCGGGCAGAAGCGCCAAGTGGTATCTCAGCCAAGCGGGAGGATTGACGCAACTTGCGAACAAGAAGGCGGTATTCGTTATTCGAGCGGATGGATCGGTGCTCGCAGCGAAAAACAATTCCGAATTTTGGTCCGGCGATCCGCTCAGTGTTGCGTTGAGACCGGGGGATTCCATTGTCGTGCCGGAAAAGGCGCCCAACATTGGAGGGCGTAATTGGCAGATGCTCTTCCAGGCTGGGCAGCTCGCCACCTCGGCCGCTCTCGCCGTTGCGTATATCCATCCGTGATGCGGAAGTTCTCGACGCGGATGAGGACCACGGTGCTCGGGTGCGTAGGGGCTTTCGGCAGTCTGATTATTGCTGGGCGGACTCTGGGCACTGCACGGCCGCAAGAACCTGAGGTGCAGAGCAGTGCCCCGAACAAAGCAGCCGCCGCTAAGGCACAAGAGAAAGACAACATGAAGCCTGTGCGGGATGAAAGCGGTTCGGACCAGAACGCGGCACCGGCTTCGCACCACGGCTTGACGGGTTTGGGGAAGGATTTCTTGGAAGACCAGAAACAAATTTGGACGAGTCCCGCGCGTCTTCGATTTCCAGACGCGGACTGGCTGGTGCCCGCCAGCGGTTTCGCAGCCGGACTTTTCGTCACGGATCGCGATGTGAGCACGCACCTGTCGAATAATCCAAGCACCATCAGCCATTACAAGACGCTTTCGACCGCTGGTGTGGGTGCGCTTGTTGGAGGCGCGGCGGGGCTGTGGGTGCTGAGTTACCCTTCGCACAACGAGCACTGGCGCGAAACGGGGTTTCTTGCCGGCGAGGCCGCCGTAAACAGCCTTGTGGCGGTTGAGACTTTGAAGTATTCGCTGCGGCGCGAACGCCCGTTTCAGGGAGACGGAAGCGGACCGTTTTTTCATGGGGGCACATCTTTTCCATCCGAACACGCCGCTGCGGCATGGTCGGTGGCTGGAGTGATCGCTCACGAGTATCCCGGGCTGCTGCCCAAAATCGCGGCCTACGGCCTCGCCACACTGGTCAGCTATTCGCGTGTCAAAGGACGGCAACATTTTCCGTCGGACGTATTCATTGGCGGAATGATCGGCCAGGTGATCGCGCAGGATATTTATAGCCGTCGTCACGATCCTGGCCTCGGCGGTGCGGAGTGGAGATCGTTGAGTGCGATGGCTCGGGAGTTCGAGTCCGCAGGTCCGCAGAATCTGGGTTCGCCGTATGTTCCGCTGGATAGTTGGGTCTATCCGGCTTTGGACCGTTTGGCCGGGCTTGGAATGGTCGACAGCGGATTCGCGGGAATGCGGCCTTGGACGCGCCGCGAGTGCATGCGGCAGGTAAGCGAAGCGGGAGGAAAGCTCGGGGACGCCGGAGAAGACACCGAAGCAGGCAAGCTTGTGGAGGCGCTGGAACGCGAATTTCACCCGGAGGCCGAGGCAACCGGGGACGGCAGCGATGGTGCAGGGTTTCGTCTAGAGTCTTTATACACGCGCACGGAACACATCTCCGGAGCGCCGCTTACGGATGGCTATACCTTCGGGCAGACGCAGTTCAACGACTTTGGGCGGCCGTATGGCGAAGGATGGAACACGGTGAATGGCTTTTCGGCCTATGCCACGAACGGTCCTTGGACCGCGTATGTGCGTGGCGAAGAGCAAACCGCACCGAGCATTCCCGCGTATTCCCTGGCAACGCGTGAAATTATTGAACAGAGGGATCACTTTCCCCTGCCCCCGGGTACGGCTCAGCCCGCTGTGAACCAATTCCGTTTGCTCGATGCATATGTGGGGCTGATGCTGTCGAACTGGGAGGTTTCCTTCGGGAAGCAAAGTCTCTGGTGGGGTCCCGGAGATGGCAGTCCACTAACGTTCAGCGACAACATTCAACCCATTAACATGTTTCGCGTCAACCGCACGACGCCGCTCAAATTGCCCAGCGTTCTCGGTTGGCTGGGACCGATGCGGGTGGAGTTCTTCCTGGGCCAGCTTACGGGATACGAGTTTCTCTTGAACTCTTCGGGTCTGGTTGGACAATTCGGCCAATCACTTTCTCCCCAACCCTTCATCCACGGCCAGAAAATCAGTTTCAAACCTACTCCCAACTTCGAATTCGGCTTCTTCCGAACGACGATCTATGGGGGGCCGGGCTATCCTTTCACGTTGCACAACTTCGCGCGTAGCCTAATCAGTACCGGGAACTCAGCTCTCGGTACAACCGCTAAACCCGGGGATCGAACTTCGGGATTGGATCTCAGTTATCGCCTCCCGTACCTCCGCGATTGGCTAACGTTCTACGCTGACGGCTATACTGATGACCAGTATTCGCCTATCGCTTTCGCCGACCGCTCCGCGTGGCGCGCCGGGCTGTACCTTTCTCATGTTCCTTGGCTTAACAAGATGGATCTCCGAGCGGAGGGTGTTTATACCGATGTCCCTCCGGGGGGAGGTCCAATCACTCCCGGAGACTTCTATCAGAATGCGACTTGGCGAAGCGGATATACAAACGATGGAAACCTGATCGGAAGCTGGATCGGACGCGGTGCGCAAGGGGCACAGGGCTGGGCGAACTACTGGTTCAACGCGCGTAATCGTTTGCAGTTTAATTTTCGGCATCAGAAGGTCAGCCAAGTGTTTATTCCCGGAGGGGGCACGCTGACCGATGCGGGCGTACGGAGTGACTATTGGGTACGCACCAATCTCAGCCTTTCTGCGACGGTGCAGTACGAGCGATGGCTCTTTCCCGTGATTCAACCGACTGGCTCGACGAACGTTTCAGCGACGGTGGAAATCTTGTTTCAACCGCAAAAATTGTTCCAGCGTTCAACCCGGAATGCAGCAGAAACGGTATCCGGGAACGGAGGCCGCCCGTGAGTTTCATGAACGACGATTTGATTCGTCAGGGCGCACGTGAGGTGTTGCATCACTGGAACAGCAACTCGTCGGGGCGGCCGGAATCAGACGACGAACACGAAAGACAACGTCAAAGGTGCGAAGGTCGCGTGCGTAGTATTCAAGCCAAGGGACAGATACTGTTTCGGTAAGAAGGAAGCGGCAAGTGTCGCAAACCGGTACAAGACCGCAAATAGAAGATCCGCCGAGGCCCATAGCCGAGGAAGTGGGTGCAGGGGAGTCGCCGGTATCTGCGCCCGGCATCGAAGCGGTTTCGCGACTTCGCCTCGTTTGGAGGGAACGCCGCTTTCTCGGAAGGGCCTTCTTCGCAGGATTTGTGATCGGGTGCGTAGGGGCGTTTCTGATACCGGCACGGTATGACTCTACCGTACAGTTGATGCCTCCTGACAATCAGTCGAGTTCTGGACTGGCGATGCTGGCGGCGCTGACGGCTAGGTCTGGAAATACCGTGGGAGCCGTCGCTGGGGATCTCTTGGGGATGAAGAGTTCTGGTGAGCTATTTATCGGCATCCTGAGCAGCCGAACGGTTGAAGATCGTCTCATCGAGAGGTTTCAGCTCAAGAAGGTTTACGCCATCAAACTCGAAGAGGATGCGGCAAGAAAACTTGCGGAAAACACCTCCCTCTCGGAAGATCGGAAGAGTGGGATCATCGCGATTTCTGTTACAGACCGAGATCCGAAACGCGCGGCCGCCATCGCGCAGGCCTACGTCGAGGAGTTGAACCACCTGGTCGTCGACCTGTCGACATCAACCGCTCATCGCGAGCGCGTGTTTCTTGAGGAACGACTCCGCGCCGTAAAACAGGACCTTGATGACGCTGCCCAGAGATTCAGCCAATTTGCCAGCAAGAATACAGCTATCGATATCAAGGAGCAGGGGCGCGCACTGGTGGAAGCTGCGTCGGTGCTTCAGGGACAGCTGATAGCGGCGCAGTCGGAGTTGAAGGGGCTCGAACAGATCTATACGCCGAACAACGTCCGCGTCCGCGCGGTGCAGGCGCGGATTTCCGAGCTGCAGAATCAGCTGGAAAAGCTTGGTGGGAAGGGATATGGAGACGCAAATCAAAAACAGGATTCCTCCCACCCTCTATATCCCACCATTCGCGAACTCCCTCTCTTGGGCGTCACCTACGCCGATCTGTATCGGCGCACACGGATTCAGGAAGCAGTGTACGAGACACTGACGCAGCAATACGAGTTGGCCAAAGTGCAGGAAGCCAAGGAGACCCCCAGCGTAAAGGTTTTGGATGCGGCGCGCATCCCGGAACGGAAATCGTTCCCTCCGCGGACGCTGATCGCGCTCCTTGGCGCATTTCTCTTCTCGGGCGCAGCGATCATGGTCGTGTTTGTGCGTTCGCGCTGGGACGACACGGATTCAAATGATCCTAGCAAGGTATTTGCCCAAGAAGTGTTTCATACCTTCAATGGGCGGATGCCGTGGGCGGCGCCGAATGGTTCCAGCGCGCAAGCGGCGGCGCACAGAGTTTGGGTGCGGTTGGATCGGAGAAAGGGTGCGGAGTAGCCTCGCGAATCTTTCTCGATTTAGCTGTAAGTAGCTGAATATGAAAGTGTTAGTTTTGATTAGTCCCTGTGGCTTACGGGGCGAAGCTGTATCTAAACATTTGTTGGAGTCTTTGTGATCGCGACGTCGAATGTTTCGGACGCACCCACCGGACAAAGGGTGCACTTGCCGGTCGAGTTCGCCGAGCCGTGTTGGTACGCTGCCTACACCTGCGCCAACCACGAAGTTCGTGTGACCCAGCAACTAGCCCAAAGATCCGTCGAACATTTTCTCCCGCGGTACGAGTCGGTGCGCCGTTGGAAAGACCGTAGAGTGACGCTGCAATTGCCGCTGTTCCCGGGTTACGTCTTCGTACGGCTCGCTCTGGCAGACCGCTTGCGAGTCTTGCAAATTCCTAGCGTCGTCCGGCTTGTGGGATTCAACGGTCATCCCGCAGTCCTTCCGGACAAAGAGATTGAGGCACTGTGCGCCAGCGTGGCAGCGCGGCTCCACATGGAACCACATCCTTATTTGGTTGTCGGACATCGCGTCAGGATCATGCGTGGCCCCCTCGCGGGTGTCGAAGGAATCTTGGTGCGCCGAAAAAATGCGCTTCGCGTGGTGCTGTCCCTGGACCTAATCGCGCGCTCGGCGGCCGTGGAAGTTGATTCGCTGGACATTGAGCGCGTTCCATGAAGCGCTCGAGACCCGGGATTTCCCCGCCTATTCGGTTTGTTCTTCAGGGAAGCGCTTGAAAATGGGCGAAGCGAGTCTTTGGGCGGGTACGTTCGGGTCCGGTTCGCTCTCCTGGCCGCGGATCCGCCAGATCGGTTACAGCATCGCGGACCAGGGGCTGTCGGTTGGCGGCATGTTTCTCGCCAACATCGCGTTGGCTCGCACGCAGACCAAGGAAGAGTACGGCATATTCGCGTTGTCATACTCGGTGTTCACGTTGCTAGCTGGCCTGCACAATGCCGCCATCCTTGAGGCGTACACCGTGTACGGCTCGGGGCGGTACCACGAGCGCTTTCCGGCGTACACGCGGCTGCTCTGGCACAGCAACCTTCTGGTGGCCCTGGCAACGACACTGGCGCTGACGCTCGCTTGGCTTGTTCTCGTTTGGACCGCGCCCGCTCTAGCGTCGCGCACGCTGCTGGGCATTGCGCTTGCGTGCGGAGTGCTGCTGACGGCCTTATTCGTACGGAGGACGTTTTACATGCGGCGGAGACCGGACCTGGCGGCAAGGTTTTCGCTGGTCTTCTTTTTGATTTGTGCCGCCTTGTTGTTGCTGTCCATGCGCACCGGAATCCTCAATGGTCTCCTTGCGTTTCTGATTGCTGCGCTCGCCTGGAGCGTCGCGAGCTTATTTGTCGCGCGGGAACTTCCGGTAAGAGCGGCAGGCCAGAGCTTCACGGAACTCGAGCCGGCGTATTGGACGGAGCATTGGAAATACTCCCGCTGGGTTCTGGTGACAGCGTTGGTATTTCAGTTGATGACGCAGGGATACTACTGGCTAGCTGCTGGATTCCTATCGGTGAGAGAAGTCGGAAATCTGCGGGCGATGTACAACCTGGTGACACCGGTGGACCAGCTCTTTGTGGCGATGTCTCTGCTGATACTGCCGATGATGTCGTTTCGATATGCGTCGCGCCGACTGGCCGGATTGCTTCCGCTCTGGAAGGCCTACTGCATCGGTGGCGTACTGGTGACCTGCGGGTTTGAAGCACTCGTTACGATCTTTGCGAAGCCGCTAGTTCACAGCGTATACGCGGGAAGGTTCGACGACATCGCCCCGCTGGTGGGTATTCTCGCACTGCTCCCCGTGGTGATGGCTATCGGCAACAGCATGAATTCCGCGTTGAAGGCCATGGAAAGGCCGCAGACCGTGTTTTACGCGTACGCCGCGAGCGGTGCGGCTACCTTTCTCGCCGGTGTCCCCTTGTTGATTCATTTCGGGCTGCGGGGTGCAGTATACGGGATGCTTATTTCAGCTGGAGCCTATACGGCTACTCTGGGGATCGCGTTCGTTGTGTCTCTGCAAGCCGATACCCATGAGGTGGGTCTGGCAGTCGCAGCGAAAGAAGACTTTCTCCGTTAACAACCGAGACAGAAAGCGAAGGATGGAGTTGATCAATCTCTCTGCGGTCCGGCCCGATACTCTTGCAGGCAAAATCATCCGTTACCCATTCCGTCTCCTCCCGCACGGAATCGCCGTACCGATCCTCCGCGGCCCGCTCAGGGGGAAGAAATGGATTGTTGGCTCATACTTGCACCGCTGCTGGCTGGGCAGCTACGAATTGGAGTTTCAAAAGTGCTTGGCGAGAGAAGTGAGACCGGGCGGAGTGTTCTACGACATCGGGGCGAACGTCGGTTTCTATTCGCTTCTTGCCGCCGTGCTGATCGGTGCGGGCCAAGTCTATGCCTTCGAGCCGCTGCCGGCAAACCTCCGGTACCTTCGCAAGCATCTCGAATTGAACAGAGCTCAAAATGTGAAAGTATTTGAGATGGCAATTTCCGATGAGCGAGGGATGGTGTCGTTTGCGACCGAAGAGACGCGGGGGATGGGGCACTTGCAACCAGGCGGAAACGCAAGCGTTCAAACATCTACGCTGGATGCGCTTCTTTGCGAGCAAAAGATTGCTGCACCCGATTACATCAAAATGGACATCGAGGGCGCGGAATTTCGCGCTCTATTGGGCGCGAAGGATTGCTTCTCGCGTTATGGGCCGACACTGTTTTTGGCCACACACGGAAGAGAAGTACACGACGACTGCTGCCGACTGCTTCATTCGTGGCGATACGAGACGCAGATTTTGGAACAGTCCGCACCGGATCGAGCCGAACTTGTAGCACGTCCGCCGGTTCGAGACGCAGTGTGCTCGTCTTCTTTCGCGACGGCCACTGGGGCGAAATGACTTTCGTCGAGGTGTTGCAGCACGCGTTGCCGACTGCAGCCCCGCTGATGCAGAAAGTTAAGCGAGAACCGCAGCGCACAGCGGTCGTGACCGGCAATGGTGACCTCGCCGAGTTCTCAGGCTCATCACAATACCAAGATTGGAGAACTGCCATGTCATCGCGCAGTTGTGATCGCGCCCACCTTGTCGTCGCATCCGTCAGCGTGCGTGGTGCAGCTGAGTGCCGAACACGCGAAGAGGCCACAATCACACAATGCTAACAGTGCGGCAATCCGTGCACGCAGTTCTATGGGCGCACCGTTTGCTGAGGGGCTGGAACTATCCTGTGGAATTGAGCTTCATCAAAGAATCGCTGACGCCAGAGGATGTCTGTTTTGATGTGGGCGCACATTCGGGGTCGTGGTCGTATCCGCTTTCGAAGATCGTTCGTCACGTATATGCGTTCGAAGCATTGCCTTACTATGCTCAGATACTAAGTCCGACGATGCGCCTTCTCGGTGCGAGGAACGTAACGGTGGTAAACAAAGCCGTTTCCGACCGGAAGGACACGGTGAACCTGACTTGGCTGGACTCATCTGGGAAGCGACTGACTGGTTTCACGCATGTCGCTGCCGCCCGTGAGCAATCGGGGCACACCGTTAACGTTGAGACCGTTCCACTGGATTCGTTTATTGCCGACGAAACCCTCGCTGGAAAGCGTATAGCGTTTATCAAGTGCGATGTAGAAGGCTACGAGTGCCATGTAATCGCTGGCGCTCGGCGTCTCATCAGCCAGTGGCGCCCCTTGATTTTCGCTGAGGCCAAGGACGATTGGTTCGGACGGTACGGGAAGACTTCAACAGACCTAATCGACCTCCTGGCGTCTTACGACTATTCTGCAAGTGTATTCCGGGCCGGCGGCACTCCACAGGAAGTCACCGCGGCAACCTATTCAGGATCGGGTGACATACTGTTTCGCCCTCGTAGTAGTTAGGCGTCATTGTGACAAGCTGAAGGAGTGACCTTCGAGCATGAAGCGTATTTGTATCATTGATCCGATCTTTACGAGGTACCGCCTGCCGGTGTTTCTAGAGCTATCCCAGTACTGCAGGGTTGACTGGATCTTTTCCCCTTCGGCCGCGAAGGCTGGTTTTGGGACGGTGCAACGCCCGCACACACGGGGTCTGCGCTACGTCGAAGTTCCGACGCTAAGGCCTTTCGGCGAGAAGACCGCCATGTTTCAGTGGGGCCTGGTGAAGTACATTCTTAGGGACAGGCCGGACGCGATCAAGGTGTTCGCGAATCTTCACTACTTAAGTTTCTGGACGACGTTGTTGTTGGCGAGACTGCGTGGAATTCCTGTCCACGCGCACGGAGTGGGTTTTTTCAAGAGGCGGCGGATTGGCCCCATTCGCCGCGTCTTGCAGAGTCTGATGCTCCGGCTGGTTACTTCCTACATCGCCTACGCGCCAATCGTGCGCGAATCTCTTGCTGCGCAAGGGTTTCCTGTGGGCAAAGTCTTCGTCGCCCACAACTCGCTGATCAACCCGTTTCCCGTCCGGCCGGAAGAAAAGAGAGGCACGGAACGAGGCATTCTCTTCATCGGCAGACTGCGGCGTGGATGCGGGCTGTTGTTGCTCGTGAAGGTGCTGAGACGACTCCGCAAGGAACATGGCTTCCCTTTGACGTTGCACGTAGTCGGAATTGGTGAAGAAGCCCAGCAAATCCGTCAGGAGATTGCCGGCTGTTCCTGGGTCACCTGGCATGGCGAGGCGTCCGACATGCAAGTCAGCACGATCTCACGCGACTGCTTTCTTGGCTGCTATCCAGGTAACGCCGGTCTCAGCGTCGTTCACATGATGTCGCTCAGTCTACCGGTGGTTATTCACAACGATTTGCCCTCTCACGAAGGACCTGAACCGAGCTATGTACGGGACGGAATCAGTGGGGTCCTTTACGACCACAGTTGCCCCGAGGAGTCACTTTATCGAATTCTGCGGTCGATTTCGACGGATCCGTCGCACGTAGCTCAGATGCAGCGATCAGCTTTCGAGGACTACCAGAGCCTTGTGAACCCGTCGTATGCAGAAAGGCTGTGGTCTATTCTGAATGAGGAAAGTGCAGCGTCCGCGAGGAGCCTTTCGATTGCGCATCCATAACGTAGGGCCTCACCGCGGAAGCTCCGAGTCGTTCGCCGTGGATCCATTTAAAGCATGAGAATCATCTTCCTACTTCTGTTGGGCACTCTGCTGTTTTCGTATTATAAGGCGTTAAGCAGAGTGATTAAGAACTCCAACGGCCTCACGCCGATTCTTGGGTGGCTGGCTGGGCTAGCTTTCTTTGTGCTTGCGCCGTTAACCATCATGACCGTGAACGGAGGGTATGAATTGCCGTCGTTCTTCGGGGTGGGACAGTCCTGGAGGGTCGTAAACCTCACGAATGCGACTTCTCTCATTCCGTTTGTGGTTATCTGGTTTTGCATGATGTCTGTGTGTTTGGTCATTCACATTTTCTACCCTTCCGGCATGCAAGAAAGGACAGTAAGCCATTTGTTGTCACGGGGCAGGCTGGTGCGCGCGATCCTGATCACTATGGGGCTCAGCGTGGTGAACTGGGCGCTGTTGGTATGGCTGGCTGGTGGCGTCGCAGAATTCTTCGTTTCCCACTGGTATCGACGCAACGAGGATCTTGTCGCACATTTTGGAGATGCTTATGTACTGTTCGATCATTTAGCTCTCGCGAACCAGATTGTCTTTGTCAGTGCCGCAGTGCTCTACACGGGTTTGGGGGTGAAGAACCGGGACACGAAGTGGGCGTTCACCTCTCTAATCCTTCTGTTCTTTCTCCTCGAAATGGTCATAACTGGAAACAGAATGTACTTTGCGATTTATCTGCTCGGGTTCTTCAGCTCCTGCTGGGTGTATAGGCGAAAGAGGATTATTGTTGGGATACTGGCGATGTCCCCTGTCTTTGTTCTTGTCTTCAGTGCATGGGCCACCCTACGGCACAGCCTGACCGAGATTTCAGATTCTGTCAGTTCGTACATCGATGCGGATTACGGCAATCGTACGGTGAGCTCTCTTATAGACGCCACGGACGGTACGGGTGTTCTCCTTCTACTACATGTTATCAACGATTTTGGAAACCGCTTCGACTACCTGTACGGAATTACCTACAGCAGGGCAGTCACTTCTTTGATACCTCGGAGGATCTATCCACAAAAGCCCAAGGGTTTCACTACTGTGCTGGCAGAGAAGTATCTGCCGAACGAAGAAACGAGCCTAGGTGCGACCGCCATCGGAGAAATGTACGCCAATTTCGGAGTGATGACACTTGTTCTGTTTCCTCTCTTCACCTTAGGTGTCATGGCTGTGAGCCAGTGGGCTGTAGGAAGAGAAGACAAACACGGCCTGGTTCCTTCGGTTCTATTTGTCTTGTTGGTATGGGCGAGCCGAGTTACGGTCGAGGAGAGCTTTATTGAATTTCTTCTCGTTGTCTTCCTTATTTCGGTGTTGCGACTCGAGAAAGGCTTACGGTGTGCGTTACCTGCCAGACTCGTGTCATCGGCTGTTCTTCGGGGAACTCGTCCATCTGATTCTTTTCCGCTACCTAGTGCCACGTGAGGCCGGGGATCGCTTCGGAGGCTCAGACTGAACGTATGATTGTAGGGATCGCGCAAATATGAAAGTACTTGTGACGGGAGGCGCAGGATTCATCGGTTCTGCGCTGATTCGCCAGTTGGTCGCGGAAGAGCCCGAGGTTACCGTGCTCAACGTCGACAAACTGACGTACGCGGGAAACTTGGACTCGCTCGAGCCAGTGGCGCGATCCCACCGTTACGCCTTCGAGTGTTTCGACATCTGTGAGGCCAGTGGTATGCGGGAGTTGTTTTGGAGCTACGAACCTGACTTCGTATTTCATCTGGCTTCGGAAACGCATGTCGACCGTTCGATCGACGGGCCGGCGGCTTTCATCCAAACCAACATTTTCGGTACCTACGTGCTGTTGCAAACGGCCCGAGAATATTGGACGGAACTCGACGCCGAGCGCAAGGCGCGTTTCCGCTTCCTGCATGTCTCGACGGATGAAGTGTTTGGGTCGCTGGGGGCGGGCGGATATTTCGCCGAAGAGATGGCCTATGCGCCTAGTTCTCCGTACGCGGCGAGTAAAGCGTCCGCGGATCATCTCGTTCGTGCCTGGCACAAGACGTATGGTTTGCCCGTGCTGCTTTCGAACTGCTCGAACAATTTCGGCCCCTATCAGTTTCCCGAAAAACTGATTCCGTTGACGATCCTTGCGGCGCTGGAAGAGAAACCGCTCCCGGTCTACGGAGACGGGCAGAACGTACGGGACTGGCTGTATGTTGAGGATCACTGCCGCGCACTGCGTAGCGTGCTCGCCAAGGGGAGAATCGGAGAAAGCTACAACCTCGGCGGGAGCAATGAAAAGACGAATATCGCGGTGGTTACGCAGATCTGCGACGTGCTGGACGAACTGCGACCCCGCAGGAACGGGCGCAGCTACTTTGAGCTGGTGACGTTCGTGCAGGATCGGCCAGGCCACGACCGCCGATATGCGATTGATCCCGCAAAGGCCCGGCTGGAATTGACCTGGGTGCCGCGCGAGACATTCGACTCTGCGCTGCGGAAAACCATCGAATGGTACGTCGCGAACAAGCCGTGGTGGGAACGGGTGCGCGATGGCAGTTATCGCGGCGAGAGGCTGGGGGTGATCCGATGATTCGAAAAGGAATCATTCTGGCGGGGGGAAGCAGTTCGCGGCTGTACCCGGTCACGCGAACGGTCAGCAAGCAGCTAATGCCGGTTTATGATAAGCCCTTGATTTATTATCCGCTGAGCACTCTGCTACTAGGGGATATTCGCGACATTCTGATCATTACCCGGCCAGAGGAAGAATGCTTGTTCCGGTCGCTGTTGGGGGACGGTTCGCAGTGGGGGATTCATCTGAGATATGCGGTGCAGTTGAAGCCGCGCGGACTAGGGGACGCGTTCCTTGTAGGCCGAGAGTTCATCGATGGCGAGCCGGTGGCGATGATCCTGGGAGACAATATTTTCTACAGCGAGGGTCTGCGCAAGTTGCTAAAGAGGGGCACCGCTCTGGAACGAGGCGCGCGGATTTGCGGTTACTATGTAAGAGATCCCTCGCGGTACGGCGTGGTGGAATTCGACGAAGGCGGCCGTGTGATGAGCCTTGAAGAGAAGCCGGTCCATCCCAGGTCGTCTTACGCCGTCCCCGGATTGTATTTTTATGACTCGGACGTGTGTCGGATTGCTAGTGAGATCCAGCCTTCGGGCCGGGGAGAATTGGAGATTACTTCGATCAACCAGGTGTACCTCGAGCAGGGTAGGCTCGAAGTCGAGATTCTGGGCCGGGGAACCGCGTGGCTGGATACGGGAACGCATGACTCCCTGCTCGAAGCAGCGAACTTCGTGGCCACCATCGAACGGCGGCAAGGGCTTTCGATCTGCTGTCCGGAGGAAATTGCCTATCGCCAGGGGTTCATCACGCGCGAACAATTGGAAGCATTGGCAAAGCCTCTCTCTCACACAGACTACGGCCAATATCTGCTCGATCTCATTCGGGAAGGAAGAGAATACCTCAGTGGAACAGAAACCGATTCCGGAGAAACTACGACTCCTTCCGTGCGTGCAGCGGTCGCGGACCAGTAACTCACTCTGTCTGGGCGGTTTCGAGACGAGTCGATGGGGAATAATGTCGCTAACGCGCAAACCAGCCGACGCACGACTTCTGACTGGGATCGTCATTGTCGAGGAGAGAATGCGTGCGTGAGCTCGGCAGCGGGGCCCTGCGATGAAGATGATAGACAAAGTTCTTCAGCGCCCTGAACTTGAAAGTGAGCCTCCCGTGCTCATCGATGTAGGGGCCTCGGGAGGATTGCACGCCGCATGGAGAGATTTGGCGAAATACTCGGTATGTATCGCCTTCGATCCGGACGACCGTGAGATGCGGGTGGATACTCGCGCCAACCGAGAATATCGGAAGCTGCATCTCTATAACCGAGCCCTAACCGCAGACACAGACGGCGTTTCGGATTTTTATCTCACGAAAGAGCCGGCGTGTTCCAGCCTGCTTCCCCCACGCACCGAAAAACTCGCCGCCTGGGAATTTGCTGACCGTTTTGCAGTCGTCGGTAAGAGTTCGGTACGAACTATTCACCTGCAGTCCGTACTGCAGGAATTGAAAATCGAGCAGGTGGATTGGTTCAAGACTGATTCACAGGGAACGGACCTGCGGCTGTTTCAGAGCCTCGGGGAGCCCCGCATGCGGCGAGTGCTGGTGGCGGAATTCGAACCGGGTATTTTGGATTGCTATCGGGGAGAGGACAAGCTGTGGCAACTGATCTCTTCGATGGACAACCTGAACTTGTGGATGGCGGACATAGATTTCGGAGGTTCGCAGCGCATTCGGAAGAGCATGATGACAGGCTTTCGGAGATTCGAAAGGGAATACTTAGTGCATCTCCTAAAGCCTGCGCCCTGTTGGGCCGAGGTCACGTATCTGAACGGCTTCGCGGACAGCGATTTTCGCCTGCGGGACTATCTGCTTGGGTGGGTGTGCGCGACGGTCAAGGGGCAGCACGGTTTTGCGCTTGAGTTAGCAGTCCTTGCCCGGGAGCGGTTCGACGACGGGTTCTGCGAAGAGCTCGAACAGCATTCGATCCGGGCCATTCGTAAGGGTTATTGGAATGTCTTCGCGTACTTTCCTCTGGCTGCCCGTGTTTTCCGCCGCTGGCGAAAGAGGAAACGCCACGAAAATGGCTCGCTTCCTCGTCGCACGGCGCCGCCCGCAGCGGGGCGACTGAAGGTTTTCGAATCAGAATGCTCTCCAACACCAGACAAACAAGAGCCGTGATTGGCGTAGAAAAGGCGGTTTCCGTTGAACTCGCCACGTTCTCTGAGCCGGAACGGGGCAGCTTGACTGTGGTCCAGTCCGCGCAGGACCTTCCTTTTCCGATCGTTCGGGTCTTTTATGTTTACGGTATGCCCCAAAAATGTGAGCGTGGCGCGCATGCGCACCGCGAGACAGAGCAAGGGTTTATCGCGATTAAGGGGAGCTTCTCTCTGGAACTGACGGATACCCGCCAAACAAAGACGTATTCGCTGAGCGAACCCGATCATGCCGTATATGTCCCTGCCATGATCTGGGCGCGCATGCATGACTTCAGCGAAGATGCTGTTTGCTTGGTGCTGGCGAGTTCTCTTTACGATCCTGCCGACTACATTCGCGATTGGGACGAGTATGTTTCGGCAGTCAAGAAACTGTCGCTATGAAAATTCCCTTTTTGGAACTCGCGCCAAGTTACCTAGAATTGAAAGCTGAGATTGACGCGGCCATCTCCCATGTTTTGGCTGATGGCTGGTATATCCTCGGAAAGGAAGTGGCATCTTTCGAAGCGGAGTTTGCACGATATGTTGGTGCGAAACACTGCATCGGTGTGGCGAGCGGTCTCGATGCTCTGATCCTGTCGTTGATGGCATACGATATCGGTCCTGGCGCGGAGGTGATTGTCCCATCGAATACGTACTTTGCGACCGCCTTGGCGGTAAGCCGGGTCGGAGCCCAGGTCCGTTTCGTCGAGCCCAACGCCCAGACGTGCAATCTTCATCCCCTTCGACTCGAAGAGGCCATCACTCGGCGCACCGCGGCGGTGATTCCCGTTCACCTGTATGGGCTTCCGGCGGACATGGACGCCATCAATGCCCTCGCGCGGAAGCACGGCGTTCGAGTGATTGAGGACGCTGCTCAGGCACACGGATCGACATACATGGGCTGTCAAACCGGCACCCTGGGTGACGTCGCCGCGTTCAGTTTTTACCCCGGTAAGTGTTTGGGTGCATTTGGCGATGCGGGAGCCGTGACGACGAACGACGACGCGGTCGCCGACAAGGTGCGGACGCTGCGAAATTATGGCTCTCGGGTGAAGTATTTCAACGAATGCAAAGGCTTGAATAGCCGGCTCGACGAACTGCAAGCTGCCATCCTAAGGGTCAAGCTTCGCCATTTGGACGAATGGAACAGCCGGCGTAGCGCGCTCGCAAATTGTCTTCGGGGTGCTTTGGAAGATATACCAGACGTTATCGTGCCAGTGGAACCCCCGGGATTCCGGTCCTGTTGGCACTTGTTCGTTATTCGGACACCACGCCGAGACGTATTGCAGAGCGCGCTCGAAAGCCGCGGCATCGCAACAATGATCCATTACCCACTCCCACCGTATCGCCAGAAGGCCTACGCTGAGTTGGGTCTGCCAAAAGGCGCTTTTCCCATTGCGGATCAACTTGCGGATGAAGTTTTGAGTCTGCCGATGGGCCCTCATCTCTTGGACCGTGACTGGATCGGTGTGTTGCGGGATACCATACAAGAAACACACAAGACCGCTCAAATAACTTAGGAATCTCGAATGCTAAGTTGAGGGCGGCAACTATAATGCGCTATTTTTGTACCTATTTTGACCACAACTATCTTCCCCGGGTTCTCGCTCTCTACCATTCGCTGGTAAAGCACAGCTCGGCTTTCCATCTATTTGCCTTGTGTATGGATGAGGACGCCTATGGATCCTTTGAGAGACTTCAGCTGCCTCAAACAACTGCCTTCCGCTTGGGCCAATTGGAGTGTGCCAACGAGGAATTGCTTCGGGCAAAACAGGGGCGCTCCAAAGTCGAGTACTACTATACGTGTGGTCCGGCTTTTCTGTTGTATTTGTTGGATTGCCACTCGCAAATCGATCTCATCACTTATCTTGATGCCGATCTGTTTTTCTTTTCCGATCCGAAACCTTTGTTCGATGACCTCGAAAGTTTTTCCGTAGGCATCGTCGAGCATCGGTTTCCCAAACGACAGGCGAAACTCAAGAGGTTTGGTATCTATAACGTAGGATGGGTTTCTTTTCGGCGTGATGAACATGGACTCGAATGTCTGCGTTGGTGGGTGGCGAGCTGTATCGAATGGTGTTATGACCGTGTTGAGGAAAATCGGTATGCCGACCAGAAATACTTGAACCAGTTCCCTTTACGTTTTAAGTCGGTGCGAGTCCTGCGGCATCCGGGGGCTAATTTGGCTCCTTGGAATGTTGCCAATCATCGAATCACTGAACACCACGATCGAGTTTGGGTGGACGATCAAGCCCTTATTTTTTTTCATTTCCAAGGATTCCGGGTAATAACTTCTTGGCTGTTCGACACAAATCTAGGTGGGTACCAGGCGAGTCCGTCTCCAATTGTTAAGCGGAAGGTTTTTGGCCCATACATAAGTGAGATGAGGCGCCTTAGTTCTCAAGCCGGACCTGTCCGAAGCCTCAGAAATAGCAGCCGTAACAGCAGTCGTGGTTACGGTATCTTTGTTCGAAGCCTCAGGACTGGTGTACAGCTGAGTTTCGGAATCCTCAGGAGAGCCTACATCGTAGCTTTCTCTAAGAGCGCACCGTAACTAACGCGTTCGGTCGCGAGCAAGCGGCCCACGCGCCGCCAATGACTAGAGCAAACATGAAAAAGGCACTGATCACCGGCATCACCGGACAAGATGGCGCATACCTGGCGGAGTTCCTGCTCGGCAAGGACTATGAAGTGCATGGAATCAAGCGACGCTCTTCGTTGTTCAATACGGGCCGCATCGACCATCTCTATCAGGACCCCCACGATCCGGACCTGCGTTTTCGTCTGCACTACGGAGACATGACCGATGCCAACAGCCTGATCCACGTGATCCAGAAAGTGCAGCCGGATGAAATCTACAACCTGGCAGCACAGAGCCACGTAGGAGTCTCGTTCGAGTCGCCGGAATATACCGCCAACGTAGATGCGCTGGGCACGCTACGGATACTGGATGCCATCCGAGTCCTGGGAATGACGGAGAGCGTGCGGTTCTACCAGGCCTCAACTTCCGAACTCTTCGGGCGGGCACAAGAAGTACCCCAGAAGGAGACCACGCCGTTCTACCCGCGCTCGCCTTATGGGGTGGCAAAACTATATGGCTACTGGATCACGGTCAATTACCGAGAAGCTTACGGTATGTATGCCTGCAACGGAATCCTCTTCAACCATGAGTCACCCGTGCGCGGCGAGACGTTCGTGACGCGCAAGATAACGCGCGGTCTGGCGCGTATCAAGGTTGGTTTGCAAGAGTGCCTCTTCCTCGGAAACTTGGATGCGAAGCGCGATTGGGGCCACGCGCGCGACTACGTCGAGATGCAATGGCTCATGCTGCAACAAGACACGCCGGATGACTACGTAATTGCGACGGGGCAACAACACGCCGTTCGCGACTTCATCAAGGCGGCCGCGGAACAAATGGGCATGGAGCTCATCTGGCGAGGTAGCGGTTCCGAAGAGAAGGCCTTCGATCGCCACGGGAGATGTGTAGTTGCGGTTGACCCACATTATTTTCGCCCCGCCGAGGTGGACACGCTCATGGGTGACGCGAGCAAGGCGCGACTCAAGCTCGGATGGCAGCCTAAGACCACATTTCGTCAACTCGTGGCGGAGATGGTGGCAGCGGATTTGGAAGCTGCGGAGCGCGACTTGCTCGTCCATCAGTCAGGATACCGTGTCCATAGTCAATTCGACTAAGCCGTGAAACAGACCGCCAAAATTTACGTGGCAGGCCACCGAGGGTTGATGGGCTCAGCTTTGGTGCGGCGCCTCAGCGGGCAGGGCTATTCAAACTTGCTGCTGCGCACTCGTCAGCAGCTGGACCTCACCAATCAACGAGCCGTTCAGCAGTTCTTCGCTGAGGAGCGCCCCGAATATGTTTTCTTGGCAGCTGCCAAGGTCGGTGGCATCCTTGCCAATGCGACCTATCCCGGGGATTTCATTGGGCAGAACCTACTGATCCAGACCAACGTGATCCACGAAGCTTACAGGGTAAGCGCGAAGCGACTAATGTTCCTCGGTTCGAGTTGCATCTACCCCAAGCACGCGCCGCAGCCGATAAAAGAGGAATATCTGCTGACGGGTCCACTGGAGGAAACGAATCGCCCCTACGCGGTGGCAAAAATATGCGGCATCGAGATGTGTTGGTCGTATAACCGGCAGTATGGTACGCGCTTCCTCGCGGCAATGCCGACAAATCTGTATGGCCTTGGGGATCGTTACGATTTGCACGATTCTCACGTGATTCCGGCGCTGATCCGAAAGCTGCACGAAGCCAAGGTGAGCTCAGCGAATCGGGTTTTGCTGTGGGGAACGGGGACGCCGCGCCGGGAGTTCCTGTACAGTGATGATGCCGCCGACGCTTGCGTCTTTCTAATGAATTTGCCGGACAACAAGGTGGATACAATCGCCATACGCGATCAGTCGCCTCCTTTGGTTAATGTGGGATGCGGCGAGGACCTGACCATCCGCGAATTGGCCGAACTCATTGCAGACGTGGTTGGCTTTCAAAAAGAACTCGTTTTCGACTCATCGAAACCCGATGGCACGCCCCGAAAACTTCTCGATATAAGCCGCCTCGCGGCCATCGGATGGAAGCCCCGAGTTTCTCTGCGGGAAGGTCTCCTGACGACCTACAAGGATTTCTTGGAAGATGGCGCACTGGTTTCAAATACGCGACGGGCGTCGACGATCACTACTTAGTTCGACTAAGTCTGAGAGCGGAATCATCTTTTACGCAGCCTGCCTGCCGTTGCCTCCGTCGAGATCGCCGGAGAAACTCGTTGACTCCGGCGAAGGGAAGCCTGATGGTCGAACGAGACTTCCCAGAGGGCGTGCGCGTTTCGAAACACGATGCAGAAACAGTGGTGAAGCAAACCTGCGGGTCTATCCTCGAGTCGGTCGTTTGGAGGCACGCCATGCGTGTGCATGTTTTTAGCACGAATTACGTGCCGGAAAAAAACGGTATGGCTCCTTTCGCGACCGGGCTGTGCGAGCGCCTCGCCAGTAAGGGGCACCAAGTGACCGCCGTAACCGCGTTCCCCTATTACCCAGCATGGAGAGTGTGGGACGGGTATCGCGGGCGCCTCTATCAAAGAGAACGCATCAATAATGTCAGGGTCCATCGGGTTTGGCACTTTGTCCCGGGCCGCGCCAGCAATCTGCTACAGCGACTTGCGCATGACCTCTCCTTCACGTTCAGTGTTCTCTTGGCCGGATTGTGCGCTGGTGGATTCAATGTGATCTGCTGTGTCTGTCCGCCACCCACCCTGGCACTCACGGCGTATCTGCTCGCCAAGATCCATCGGAAGCCGTACATCATCATACTTACGGATCTTGCTTCCGATGCTGCCGTAGCAACGGGAATCCTAAAGGACGGATTGGCCGTCCGTCTGGCGCGGGTGATCGAGGGGTTTGCTTACTGCAAGGCGGACAGGGTCGTTTGTATCTGTGATGGGTTTGTAGAGAAGCTGACGGCCCGCGGCATCGTCCCGGAGAGGCTCAGATTGATTCCTCTTTGGGGTGACACAGAAAGGGTATATCCCATTGCCGGTGCGACCGAGTTTCGGAGGGCGAACCAACTCACAGAGGAGCAATTCCTGGTTATGCACACCGGGAACATGGGTAGGAAGCAGGACTTGATGAATGTAGTCCGAGCGGCGGAACTGTTCAAGGGCGCAACAGATATTGTGTGGCTGTTGGTAGGACAAGGAGAAGAGCGGGGCGCGATCGAGGAAGCGATCGCCCAGAAGCAATTGAAAAACATATGCCTTCTGCCGCTGCAGCCCGTAGAAAGCTTAGCGGAGATGTATTCGGCAGCTGACTTGCTTCTTCTCAACCAGAAGGCCGCGGTAGTTGATTCGGTCATTCCTTCGAAGCTTCTAACCTATATGGCAGCGGGCCGCACCGTGCTTGCGGCGGTTAGTGACAAAAGTGAAACAGCTCGGTACGTCAAGAGTGCACAGTGCGGGCTGATCGTTCATCCTGAAGACCCGCAGGCTTTGGCGCAAGCCGTGCTGTCATTGCGACGAGATTCCGCTCTTCGGGAGGAATTTGGTGCCAACGGGAGAGCTTATGTACAGGAGCATTTCACCAAAGAAAAGATATTAAGGGAATATGACCTACTCTTCAGCTCTTATACAGATGAAGTACAGACCGGAGCGGGAGCATCAAAGAAAACGGTGGCGGCGAATTGAATTCCGATGTCGTCCGGAAAAGAGGAGGAAGTCCCCATGCGAGTGTTCGTTGATTCTGCAGACCAAAAGCAAATCGAGCATTGGCTTGAGCAGGGCGTCGTTGACGGAGTCACCACGAACCCCAGCATCATGTTCAAAGATGGCGCGACGGACCTGGAGGAGTGCGCGCGGAGGCTTGCGGGTTTGCTGGGCGAGCGGCCGATCAGCGTTGAAGTAACATCGAATGATCGCGAAACCATGATAGAACAGGCCCGCACGTTCGCCACCTGGGCTCGCAATATCGTCGTCAAGATACCGATCGTCAACGAATATGGTGAATCTTGTCTTGGTGTGATGCACCGGCTCTCGCAGGAAGGCATCGGAGTCAATGCCACGGCAATTCTGTCGTTCAACCAAGCGCTTCTAGCGGCGAAGGCCGGTGCTACGTACATAAGCATCTTCGCCGGCCGCATCGCTGATGAAGGCAACGATCCGGCCGTTTCCATCCGCAATGTTCGCCGCTGGCTCGATGATTGGGAACTTTCCTCCTATATTATCGTTGGCAGCATTCGTAGTGTCATGGACATACAGACTGCAGCCCTGGCGGGTGCACACATCATTACGATTCCTCCGCAGTTCCTGCCAAAGATGGTCGATCACCGGTATACTCGCGAAACGGTGCGCCAGTTCGTACAGGACGCCGAGAAGACGCTCAAAGAAATGAGCAAAGCGAAGGTCGCGGCTCCGGGTGTGCGATAGAACGGGCCGTTGGTCTCGACGGACGTGGTCAGAGTCCTGGTTCTGTGATCACCGTTTATTAATCAGGAGCAACGCGTGGGAGCTCACCCATGGTTTCCGGCTTGACAGAGGGAGAAAAGATCGGTGTCCAATGAGAAGCGGATCAACGTCGCAGTCGTGGGAGCCGGCAGATTCGGCACACGCCGCGCGATGGCAATCGCTGCGAATTCACAGAGCGAGATACGAGTCGTGGCCGATCATGTGCAGGAAACCGCCAAGAACCTCGCTGCCACGGTTGGCTGCTCCTACTCGACAAACTGGGAGGAGACGGTAATCAGGAAAGACATCGATGCGGTGGTTGTTTCCACCTCGACGCAGTTTCTTTCTGCCGTGACGCACAAGGCGCTGATCGCAGGGAAACATGTCCTTTGCGAAAAACCATTTGGCAGAAACGCCGATGAGGTCCGCCCAAGCGTGGCGGAAGCTGAGAAGAGAAGGCTCTGTCTAAAGGTTGGATACAATCATCGTTACCACCCCGCGATAGCCAAAGCGCATGCTCTTTTGACGGAGGGTATGATCGGTGAGGTTCAGTTCATTCGGTGCCTCTACGGGCACGGGGGCCGGCCCGGGTACGAGCGGGAATGGAGGACTGACCCAACGCTCTCCGGAGGCGGACAGCTTCTCGATCAAGGAGTGCACGCGCTGGATTTGTTCCGCTGGTTCCTCGGGGAATTCCGAGAAGCCAAAGCTTATGTAGCCACTTCGTATTGGCCAATTGAGCCAGCCGAGGATAACGTGTTCGCGCTCCTTCGCACCGATGGCGGCCGAGTGGCCTCGCTGCATGCGAGCTGGACGAACTGGAAGAATGTCTTCTCGTTCGATGTCTTCGGAGAAAAAGGATTCTTGTCCGTCAGCGGCCTCGGTGGAAACTATGGCCCCGAACGCCTTTGCTTAGGCGAGCGGCATGCGGTCGGAGCGAAACCCGAAGAGCGTTGGTTTGACTACCAGGGGCCGGACCGCTCGCTGGAAGAAGAATGGAAGGACTTTGTTGATTGTATCGTTACCGGGCGTCAACCACCTAGCAGCGGGGAAGAGAGTTTGAGAACGCTACAACTCGCGGAAACCATCTATAAAGCTGCGCGGTGCGCAGTCGGGACGGTAGTGCCGTCGGATCACCTCGAATCGATTTCAAGCAACGCCGCCGTCTGAGAAGAAACAATGGCTACGGAACCAATCCTTCATCCTGGCGCTGAGATTAAGCGCCGTGCAGCAGCCCGGGAACGTACTACCAGGCGATCTGCGCGGACGACCAGCCCGCTGAGTCGGTCCTGGGTGAAGAAGCTGCTTTTTCTCGCCGGCGACGTAGCCGCGGTGATGGCCGCGCATCATCTAGCCGAGGTTTTGACGCTCCGCTGGATGAAGATGCCAGCCGCGTCTTTGGATCCATCGGGTTACTATCTTTTCTACATCCCGTTTTTTACGGCTCTGTTGTATCTGCTCGAGGGTTATAAATCCCTGGACCTGCGGCGGCCGGAAAAAGAGCTTGAGCTTATTTTCAAAGCCGTTTCGTTTTCCTTTGTCGTGCTCACCTGTGCGAATTTTGTACTTTTCAAGCTGCAAGTGTTTTCGCGCTACCTGCTCGTAGAATGGTACGTCCTGGCATTGGTTTTCGTGCTCGCCGCGCGATTCAGCCTACGCGCGATGTATGCCGTGTTGTGGCGGAGAGGCATCGCACGCCAGAGGGCTCTTCTACTAGGGTCCGCGGACGGGCTCGCCGATCTTCAGCGGCGGCTGTCAATCCAACTGCATCAGGGCTATGACATGGCAGGGGTCCTGGTCGAACCAGGGGGTTTCGCAGTATCAGGAGTCGAACGATTTGGGTTGCCGGTTCTCGGAACCCTTGCAGACTGGGAAGAAATCGTCGACGCGGAAGGCGCGCGCCTAGTTGTGGTCCGTCTTGAAGATTCTTCAGCGCATCATTGCCCGAGCGTTCTGGAGATCGTGCGTCGCTGCCAGAAGAAGGGAGTCGAAGTCGAGATTTATTCGACTCTGTTTGGAGCGGCGGAGTTGCGGTACGAGCGAGACGAGTTTTCAGGCTACTTCCGTTTTTATTCGCCACCACAGTGGTCCCGTTCCGTCCAACGCGCGATGAAAGCTTCACTCGACATCCTGATCGGCCTGTGCGGCAGTGCGATTACGTTGATCCTCGCACCGTTTATTGGGCTACTTCTCAAATGGGAGGACGGTGGGGCAATCTTCCACAGGCGCGAGTACATCGGCACGGACGGAAAGGTGCATCACTTTCTGAAGTTTCGCACCATGGTCGAGGACGCCGAGGTAATCCTGCGAAATGACCCGGCGCTCAAGGCTGAATTTGACTGTTCCTTCAAGCTGAAAAACGACCCCCGTGTTCTGCGGGTGGGGCGGTTTCTGCGAAAATATAGCTTGGACGAATTCCCTCAGTTTTTCAGCGTGCTGACCGGTCAGCTCACGTTCGTTGGCCCTCGCGCCATCACGCCAGATGCCTGTGAACGGTACGGCGAACTGCTCCCCAAGCTCCTATCCATGAAACCTGGTCTGACGGGTTTTTGGCAAGTAATGGGGCGGCAGACGACATCGTACGAAGAAAAGATTCAAATGGATATGTTCTACATTGACCAGTGGTCGATTTGGCTGGACTTGGTAATCATCGCGAAGACGTTCTCCGAGGTTGTGCGGGCCAAGGGAGCGTATTGAGAGACATCTTGATTTCCCGCGAACTCGAGAACAAAGTTTGTTTGATTGTCGGGGCCTCAGGAACGCTCGGCACGGCCGTGGCGCACAGTTTCTCAGGTGCGGGCGCGCGGCTGGCGCTGAGTGGACACGCCGGACCTCGGGGAGACCCCGCCGCGGATGGGAGGACTCTACATCTTCGGTTTGATATTAGCCGCTGGAATGAGGTCAGCAATGCCGTCCGGGAAGCGCATGAGCACTTCGGCGCACTCGATGTGGTTGTCAATTGCAGCGGCATTCAGGGCCCGATTGGTCCGACGCAAGCCTTGGAGCCAGAGGCTTGGACTCGCACCGTCGAAGTTAATCTTTTTGGGTGTTTCTACCTTGCGCGCGCGGCACTTCCGATCATGCTCTCACAGGGCGGCGGCAAGATCATTTATTTCTCCGGGGGCGGAGCAACTTCGGCGCGCCCCTTTTTCAGTGCCTATGGCGCTTCGAAAGCCGCAGCCGTCCGGTTCACCGAAAGCCTCGCCGAAGAGCTTCGCGATGCGAACATCCAGGTAAATGCCATCGCCCCCGGCGCAGTTCGCAGCCGGATGTGGGATGAAATGCGTTCGGCGGGCGCCGCTGGCGGCCCAAAACTTCTAGAGGAACTCAAGCACATGGATCGCACCGGTGGCGTGCCGACGGAACGCGCAGCAGCTCTCGCGCTGTTCTTGGCTTCAGATCGTTCAAAGAACCTAACCGGGCGATTGATCAGTGCCGTCCATGACAAGTGGGAGGAGATGGGACCGCGTATTACGAAAATCATGTCCACTGAAGCCGGCACTCTGCGCCGAATTCCATTGGACTGAAACGTGCCTCTTGTAGCTTAGCGTCTAAGCTCTGTGGTGTGTACCGATAGCGCGAGAAGAGTCAGTTTCCGGTACCTGTTGGGTAAGGGGAAAGACAAGTGCAACCGCGTATTATGGTGACCGGCGTAGCTGGATTTGTTGGGAGTAATCTGGCGAAGCATCTTCTCCAGAAGGGCTACATCGTGATTGGGTTAGACAACCTCTCCGCGGGAACTCTTGAGAATATCGACCCGCGGGTGGAATTTCATCGGGCTGATATCTGCGCTCCGGAGATTTATCCGATCTTTGAAGGAGTGGACGCGGTTTTCCATCTGGCGGCCAAGACATCTCTGGTTGATTGTCTGCACAAACCCCTGGAAGCGGCCAACATGAATGTTGTCGGAACCCTGAATGTTCTGGAGGCTGCACGTAAGGCGAAAGTGCGCAAATTTATCTACGCAGATACTTCCGCCGAGTACGAAGGCATCCAGGAGTTTCCCACCACGGAAGAACGAATCCAACCGATCGGTGTCTACGCTGCCAGCAAACACGGTGGTGCTACGTTCTGCGAAAGCTACCGTGAGCTCTATGGCATGAACGTCACGATTGTCCGTTACTTCAATGTCTACGGACCGGCTCAGGACTGGCGCAGAGTCATCCCGCCGGTCATGAGTTCTTTCATCATCCGAATGCTTCAGGGAGAGCGCCCTGTCATTTACGGAACAGGGGAAAAACGGAGGGATTTCATCTACATCGATGACGTGAACGATTTGCACCTCGTCATTCTCGAAGACCCTCGTGCCGACGGCAAGATTTTCAACGTCGGATCGGGAGTTAACTTTTCCGTTGTCGAAGTCTACCAATTGGTGGAAGGCCTTCTGAAGAGCGGTTTGCTGCCCGTCTACAAGCAGGACCTTCCAGGCGAGGCTCAAATCACTCTCGCCGACATTACTGCAGCAAAGAGTCTAGATTGGAAACCGCGGGTCGACATCGGAGAAGGGCTGAGGCGAACCATCGAGTATCTACGAAGCAGAGTGCTGAAGGCAAAGATTAGCCTTACCGGCGTGTAGCTAGACTGGATGCGAACTTAGCCAATGCAGCACATCGTTTGAGGAGCCAGAGGCCGGGGGCTCGGGTCGGGTTTAGAATCCTATTATGGAGCCAAGATGATCATCACAAGAACTCCTTTTCGAGTCACCCTGGGCGGTGGCGGCACGGACCTCCCTTCTTTCTATCAGGAGCATGGCGGGTTCATTTTGGCCGTGGCAATCGACAAATACATGTTCCTGAACGTTAACACCCCCATCGTGGACGACAAGATTCGAGTTCGCTACACGCGTTCTGAGATGGTGGACCACGTAGACGAAGTGCAACATACGTTGGCCCGCGAAGCTTTGCGCCATTTTGGCGTCACCAACGGAATCGAAATCGTTTCGATCGCGGACATTCCAGCCGGGACGGGCGTGGGGTCGTCAAGTTCCTATCTCGTGGGTCTGTTAAACGCCCTGCACGCCCTGCTGCAGGATCAAGCCACACCTCAGAAGCTGGCTGAAGAAGCCTGTCACATCGAACTGGAAGTCTTAAACAAGCCCATTGGCAAGCAGGACCAATACATGGCCGCTTTCGGTGGCCTGACGGCGCTTGACATCAAGCGGGACGGCAGAGTGAATGTCACGCGTTTGGACTTAGATGTAGACCTAGTCGAGAGTCTGGAACACAACATCTTGATGTTTTATACGAACGAAATGCGCGATGCCACGACTATTTTGAAGAAACAGGATGAGGCCACGCGGAGCAGGGACCGAATAGTCGTCACGAGCCTGCGCGAGATCAAGGATATCGGGCTTGAGATCAGTGACGCCATATCGAAGGGTAATCTCCGATGTTTTGGAGAACTACTGGACGTTCATTGGCAGTCGAAAAAGCGCCTCTCCGAAGGAATCTCCAATCCCCAGATTGACGCGTGGTATGACCTCGCAAAACGAAATGGGGCCATCGGAGGGAAAATCTCCGGCGCAGGGGGAGGGGGATTCCTCATGTTGTACTGCGAGGAAAATAAGACCCGCTTGCGGGAAGCAATGCGAGCCGCGGGGCTTCGAGAGCTGAAATTCCGGTTCGATTTTGAAGGAAGCAAAGTGGTCTTTGACGTCGTTTCCCGTGATGGCCGGCTGGCCCACAACCACCGCCACAATCATTGCGAGAACGGACTCGCACTCGCCCAGAAAACCGCCAGTTAGCGGTTTTACTTGTCCCCCGAATGAAACTCTACTCATTCTGTCTGTTACTCGCGGCACTCTGTTTCTCTGGATGCGCTGCGGGGATGCGCGGCAAAACCGTGGACGTCCAGAAAGCGGTAGACGCCGGGGGTACCGTTACGTTCCCAGCGGGAACGTATTTGCTTACGCAAACAGTCCTCGTTAGAAAGAGCAACACGGTAATCCAAGGAGTAGGACCCGAAACCGTTTTCATATTCGAGCCGGCGCTACCACAGGTTCATTGCGCGAATGATCGCGCCTTTACCACTCCCTGCGATGTCCTGCTTACACCGCGACGCCAGATAACAGGTCCCATTGCTATCGGCGTCACCTCTTTTGCTGCGTTTGAGGACGTTTCCGACCTGCGTTCTGGAGACTGGCTCATCATCCAGGAGAAGGACCAGAAAGCTGGAGATGTGGTCGTCGTCGACTGGGCACAGGTCGCTTCTGCTTCCGGCAACATCGTCGAGGTACAAACGCCGTTCCGCACGGCATTTCCCAATGCGCGCGCCTGGGATCCCGTCAATAGCGGTCTGGGGTTCTATAAGTTTCCGCAGCTAACCGAGAACGTACAGTTTCGAAACTTCACGATCATTGTTCCTGATTCAGGCCAAGGCGCTCCCGGCATCTCCGTTTTTGCGGCTCAACATACGCTGATCGAAAATGTGACGGTTCAAGATCCAGACGGCCAACCGCTCTATAGCTATCTGGCCAAAGACCTGACCATTCAAAACTCTCATGGTTTCGGAGACCACGTCCTCAACGAGTTCGCCGCGACAGTTGATCTCAGACTCGACCAGAACACTTTCAGCTGCACTGGCACCGCTGGACTCGGTCTTGATTTCGGTACCGGATTCTTTCAGGTGACCCGAAATATGATTCCCTCTAGCGTTAATACCGGCGTGTATTTTCTTAACGACATTCATGATGGCACGGTAACGGAAAACTCCATCTCGTCCGTAGGGATTTCCGGCCAGGAGACAAGCAACGCCGTTGGTATCTTGGCGCGTGGAACCAGTGGTTTGACCATCGTAAATAATTATTTGGCGGGGGGAGTTGGAGCGGCCAGTGTAGGCATATCCATTGGACCTGAATATTCTCTCGATGTCCCGATCCCGTCTTTCGGAAATACGATTTCTCCGAATCGCTTCGGGCCGTCATGGGGTGTCGACTACGACCCCACAAATGCACCCTAGCTACTGCTTTTCAATGGTATTTCCTGGAATATCCCGCTCCTCAATTTGGGTGCAAGTATTTGATGTCGCGATTTGATATCTTGTTTTCAGAGTGCAAGAAAAGCGTCAGACGGTCGACACCATTTCCCACAAAGGATTCGCGTCCGATACCGTGCCGGATCTGTTGCCGCGTGTCGCTAAAATGCGTTGGAAATGATCGGCCGGGCGGCTAACCAGAACATGAAAGCCGTTTTCCTCGATCGCGATGGTGTAATCAACGCCTTGGTCCACCACCAAGACGCTGGCGTAATCGACGCGCCGTTTACGCGCTCGCAATTCAAGCTTCTACCGCGCGTCCCCGAAGCAATTCGTGTGCTGAATGATCTTGGATTGAGCGTCGCGATAGTTTCCAATCAGCCCGGAGTTGCTAAGGGGCACCTGAAAATGGAAGTGTTGAAAGCGTTTGAGCGCGCGATGCTTTTGCAGATTCGCGCGGCGGGGGGACGTATCGATAGAATTTATTACTGTCTGCACCACCCGGAAGCGAAAGTGCGCAAGCTCCGGAAACTCTGCCATTGCCGCAAACCTGAGATCGGTCTGCTGGAACAAGCGGCTGCAGACCTCCAGGTACCGCTGGATGAATGCTACATGATCGGGGATGGAATTCCCGATTTGCTGTCCGGATCCCGCGCGGGCTGCAGAACTGTTTTCATAGGCCGTTGGAAGTGTGAGATTTGTCAGTTCACCGAGGCTCCTGAGGTGCGCCCCGCTTTTGTGGCAAAAGATCTCTGGGAAGCCGCACAACTTATTCGCTCGGAGACGGCAGGAACCAGCCAAGTAGCTGCCTCACCGAGTTGCCTCTTGGCACAAGCATGACTCCTCTCCTTTTCACTCGGTTGTTGAACCAACTCCCCTAATTAGAAGAGGCGTATCGCATGAGCTATGTAGCTCAATACATCCAAGAAGCCACGAAAATCTTGAGCCTTCTGGATCAAACAGTCATCGACCACACCGCGGATCTACTCCTTGAGTTGCGCGAGCGCTCTGGCAGGCTCTTTCTCCTTGGCGTCGGCGGCGGCGCTGGGCACGCTTCCCACGCGGTCTGCGATTTCCGAAAGATCGCACAGATTGAAGCGTACGCGCCCTCAGACAACGTCTCCGAACTTACCGCCAGGGTGAACGATGAGGGCTGGGACACGTGCTATGCCAATTGGCTCCGGAGCTCGCGGCTGAATGAGGCGGACATGGTCTTTGTCTTCTCCGTCGGCGGCGGTGACGCCAAGAAAAACATCAGCGCCAACTTGGTGCGGGCTCTTGAATACGCCCAGGAAGTACGCGCTACTGTTTGTGGGGTTGTCGGCCGCGATGGAGGCTACACGGCGCAGGTCGCGGATGCCTGCGTGCTCGTTCCGGTCGTCAATCCTTCCACCATAACCCCTCACACCGAATCCTTTCAGGCGATGATTTGGCATCTGTTAGTCTCCCACCCGAAACTGAGAGTCGCTGAGATGAAATGGGAATCCGTTCAGTCTCAGACGAAAGTGTAGCGATTCACTACCCGATCGCGCGACGCGACTCTTTCCCTCCCGAAATTTTCTCTCCGGTTTCCTAGAGGCGGCCTTACTATGTCCGATCGCAAAAAAATCGTGAAGGCGGTAATTCCCGCCGCCGGCTTCGGCACGAGAATGCTGCCCGCAACCAAGGCTCTTCCCAAGGAAATGCTTCCGGTTGCCGGCAAGCCCTTGATTCAATATGCGGTGGAAGAAGCCGCGGCGAGTGGAATACAGACTGTGATTCTGGTAGTAAGGGATCACAAATCCCTGATCCAAGCTCATTTTGCTCGCGACCCGGAGCTCGAATCTTTCCTCGAGGACCGCCAAATGAGCGCCGCATTGCAAGACGTGCGCCGCCTGACGGACCTCGTGGATCTGCGATACGTCGAACAAGAAAAGCTCCTCGGCCTAGCCCACGCCATTGGCTGCGCTCGGCCACTACTGGGAGAAGAATCCTTCGTTGTTCTGCTGCCCGATGTGATCATGGTCCATGGTGAGCCGGTGACACACCAATTGATCCGCACATACCAACAGCACGGTGGAAGTGTCGTCGCCGTTCGGGAGGTCGAACCACGGGACGTGGAACGCCATGGCATCGTTCAAGTGGACCGCTCTTCCACGTTTCCTTCAGGCAACTCCGTCCAGGTAACTGGGCTCGTGGAAAAGCCCTCGGCTGAGGAAGCACCTTCCCGGCTTGGCGTATTCGGCCGCTATCTGCTGGAACCTGCCATTTGGGACGCAGTCGCACAGACGGCTGCCGACCCACACGGAGAAGTTCAGCTTACGGATGCGCTGAACCTTTTTTGCCAGACGAGACTTCTCTCTGGCCTCCGTTTCGAGGGTCAGCATTACGATGCCGGCGACCGCCTGGGCTACCTCAAGGCCAATATCGAGTTGTCTCTCCGCGATCCCCGCCTCCGCCAGCCTCTTCTGAGTTACCTATCACATCTTCAGTCAGAGATACGGGACCAAACAACTTAGCGGCGGCTCCCATGCGCGTTTTCGTGGCAACTCACACAAAGCCTTTGATAAAATCCGTCCATCTCCAGGGCGAGTCAATTTGAATTTCCAAGGCTAAACGAATTCTTCAAACTACTTCAGTAACCCTACGAAACCGCGAGGAGGCGCAGCAGCCAGCCTGCAAGCGCGCCGCCAAGGAGCGGGCCAATCACGGGAATCGGCGCGTAGCTCCAGTCAGAGCCACTTTTTCCCGTGATGGGCAGCAGGGAATGGGCGAGGCGCGGTCCGAAATCGCGCGCGGGATTAATCGCGTAGCCAGTAGTGCCACCAAGTGAGAGGCCGATACCCCAGACCAGGGAACCAACGAGGTACGGCCCAAGACTGCCGGGACCGGTCGCGGCGACGCTTTTCGAAAAGATAGAGCCGACCACGAAAACCAGCACAAAGGTCCCGATAATTTCGCTGCACAAGTTGGGAATGAACCTGCGGATTGCCGGCGCGGTACAAAAGCAGGCAAGCTTGGCTGACCCGTCAGGCGTTTCCTTCCAATGCGGCAAATAGTGAAGCCACACCAGCGCTGCCCCAACGACCGCGCCAAGCAGTTGCGCTGCTAGGTATGGCGCAACCTTACCGAAGTTGCCCGCCCGCACCGCGAATCCGAGCGTTACCGCCGGATTCAAATGCGCGTCGCTACTCCCGCACGCGATGGCCGTGAAAACGCCCGCCATCACCGCGAACGCCCAGCCGGTCGTAATGACCATCCAACCGCTGCCTTCAGCCTTCGAGCGCTTCAACACCACTCCCGCAACCACGCCGTTGCCGAGCAGCACCAGAATCATCGTACCCAGGAATTCACCCAGGAATGGTGACGTCATTATTTGTGTCCTCTCTCAGGATTCGATCCAATCGAAGGAACGTGTGACTGCCTTCTTCCACCGGCGGTACAACTCTTCGCGCTGCGTTTCGTCAAGATTTGGCTTCCAGGTGTGGTCGACGGTCCAATTCGCCCGCAGTTCGTCGAGGCCGGAGAAAAATTTCACCGCGAGGCCCGCGGCGTAGGCCGCCCCGAGGGCAGTCGTCTCCTGAATCGCGGGACGTACGACGTCGCGATTCAGAATATCCGCCTGGAACTGCATCAACAGGTCATTCGCGACCATGCCGCCATCAACGCGCAGCGATTCTAGCGAAATGTGCGAATCCTTTTCCATGGCCTCGACGACTTCGCGGCTTTGAAATGCAGTAGCTTCCAGCACGGCGCGCGCCAGGTGGCCTTTGTTCGCGTAGCGCGTCAGGCCGGCGATCACGCCGCGCGCCGTTTCCTTCCAATACGGCGCATACAGCCCTGAAAATGCCGGAACGAAATAAACGCCGCCGTTGTCTGCGACGCTTCGCGCGAGAGGCTCGATGTCGGAGCTCTTCTCAATCAAACCGAAATTGTCCCGAAGCCATTGCACCAGCGCGCCGGCGATGGCAACGCTTCCCTCAAGCGCATAACACGCAGGCTCGCTCCCCAGCTTGTAGGCCACCGTAGTGAGCAAGCCGAAGTTCGACGGAACGCTTCGCTCGCCAGTGTTCATCAGCAGAAAGCAGCCCGTGCCATAGGTGTTCTTCACCTCGCCAGGCCGGAAGCATGTTTGTCCCACCAATGCCGCCTGTTGATCCCCGAGAATGCCTGCGATGGGAACGCCAGAAATCGCGGGCAACGTCGCCGCACCATAGATTTCACTGCTCGACCGCACCTGTGGGAGCATCGCGCGGGGAATTTCAAAAGCTGTCAGCAAATCCGTATCCCAGTCGAGGGTTTTCAGATTGAAAAGCTGCGTGCGGCTGGCGTTGGTGACGTCTGTCACATGCACGCCACCGTTTGCGCCTCCCGTGAGATTCCACACCAGAAACGTATCCATGTTTCCGAAGAGAAGTTCACCCGCGGCCGCTCGTGCGCGCGCATTGGGGACATTCCCCAGAATCCAGCGCAGCTTCAAACCGCTGAAATATGTGCTCAGAGGCAGGCCGGTCTGCGCGCGGAAGCGGTCCTGGCCCCCATCGCTGGCGAAACGCGCGACTTCGTCGGCCACCCGCGTGTCCTGCCACACAATGGCATTCGATATCGGCCGGCCCGTCTTGCGTTCCCACACCACGGTAGTCTCGCGCTGATTCGTGATGCCGATCGCCGCGAGATCGGAAGACTGCAGACCGCGCTTCTCCAGTGCCTCGCCAATCACCTCGTGCGTGCGGCGAAGAATTTCGAGTGCATCATGCTCCACCCAGCCGGGCCGCGGGAAGATTTGCTCATGTTCTTTCTGGGCCACCGCGACAATTCGCGCCGACTTGTCAAACACCATAAAACGCGTGCTGGTCGTGCCCTGATCGATCGCCCCGATGTAACTCTTCACCGTGTTCGTCCTCTCTCTAGTTCGCTGACGCCACTTGGTTCTGCCACACCTCGTGCTCGACTGGCTCTTGCTGGCAGCCCGTGTT
>JBGOVR010000036.1:0-32593 GCA_041478205.1 Candidatus Acidiferrum sp. | reverse complement strand
TAGTAAATCACGTAAAACCAACTGAAAATTCCATGAACGATCATCCAAAGAATCGAATGGTTCACACTCCACGACAGGGTTATTGCCAGGATGCTCCCAAAACCCCACACACCCACTCCAGCGGAACGCCCACCACCGTTACTCATCTCGTTCTCCTCCATCCAAAGGTTAGTTGGGTCTTCGTGACTCGCAGCACACGGCAGACAATGTAGCGCCGTGACGCGCACGAGTGCTAGTGCTGGCTGGGCTTGAGCACCGCGGTGTTACGCTCGTCGTTGGCGATGATGCGGTAAAGTTTCTTCAGGTCGTCGACTTTGCTCAACGGCACGCTGGGCTCTTTTACCTCGAACGTGCGGGTGTAGCGCAGCACGTTGCCGCTCACCTCGGCTTTGCTGTGGTAGCTGGCGAAGCCGTATTCCGCGCTGACAGGCGGCGGCAAGTCGTCCACCTCGTATCCCGCGGGCATGGTGATCTCAAACGTGTCCGTGTCTCGCGAAGGCCCCTCGAATACCACCGGATACTGCCGCGGCTCCTTGGTTTCCAGCAAGTCGCTGGATTTGTTGCCTACTACGCGCGGGCGCACCAGCAGCAAACCCCCCGCGGACTTGGCGTAATTTTCCGCGACCAGCGAATAATTGAATTCAAACGGCCGGTCGGTCTGTTCGAGATTGCCCACGGATGCTTTCGTCAAACGATACGTGGAGAGCGAGCGCGCCAGAAGGGTTTCGATGGGTTTGATTTTGTCCGCCTCTTTATTCGCGGACTTCAGCGCGTATCGCTGGTAGGCCGCGGAATCGCCCACGCGCACTTCGGTCACGTCGCCCGTCAGCGTTCCGGTGGGCGTGAGCGCCAGCTTCCCGGTCCTCTGAATTCCGTTCGTCGCCGGCGGCAACTGCGGCAATTCCGTGAGCTCGCCCCCGTCCGGCGTGACCAGCAATCCGTAGTTGGCCTGCAGTCGCCCGGATAGATGCCCGAGTGGCGACAACTCATCGGTCGGATCAAAGAACAACAGGCGCCCCAGCTTGGCATGCTGCATCACCGCCGCGAGCGAAGCACCGGAAACGCCGTCCGGCAGCCTGATCGCAAGGATGGCATGATCGAACCCGCCGGTATGCGCAGGCATCTCCGGCGTTACGGCGCCGCGCTCCGAATTGATCACCACGTAGTAGGACTCGATGTTGATGGCTTTCAGCATGGAACTCATCAGCGTGACTTTGTCTTTGCAGTCGCCGTAGCGGTGCGCGAATACGTCCACGGCGGGATGCGGCTGGTAGCCGCCAATTCCCAGTTCGATGGCTACATAGCGAATGTCGCGCTGCACGAACCGCGCGAGCGCCTGCATTTTGGCGAGCGTCGTGGCCTCTGAAGAGGTCAGCGCCGCAGCTTTCTGGTTGATCTCCGGGGAAGCGTCGCGCCGCCCGCGCGTCAAATCGGTGTACCAGACGCCCATGTCGCGCCAACTCGCGAAGGTCTTACCCGGCGCGCCACCCGGCGGGACGAACGACACGATCATCTGCCCTTCGATGCCGCTGTGCGGCGGCATGTCGGTTTCGTCTTTGATCGCCGGTACGCCGCTCACCACCCATTGCCATTGGTTGCTTCCTACCGGCGCCGGCGCGACCTCCGGATGATTCAGCCAGGAAGCCTTGTATTCCCAGCCTGCGGGGAGTTGCAGCGAGTAGTGCGCCTCCCGCACCGGGTGCACGCCCTGGAAATGCCAGATGTCTTGGAGAACGAAGGGACGCTCCTCCTCTTCGTATTCGTAACCGATGATGTTTCCCGGATCCGGGGCGGGGATGCGCAGCAATTTCGCGCGCACGTCGGAAATCAATTCGCTGCCCTGCACCGCGGGCAAAGCGACTTCCGCGCCATCTTTGTCCTTCACCTCGTAGTCTTTTCCCTGCGCAGGAATGCACCACGCGTGCAGGCTGGTAATCTTTTCCATCGAATCGAAGGGAATCACGACCGTGCCGAGGTCGCGCCCTCCGGGCCTGAGGATCTTGAAGGCCACACGAACGAGCGTCTTGATTTTGTCCGTCGACTGCACCGTGACGATTTTCTCGGCATACAACTGCACCGCGTCGGTTTTCTCGTCGTGCGGGGGCAGCGGCGCGCTCACCAGAGCGTGCATCCACGAGGGAGCATCGCCGCCGGCTGCCGCAGGCGGTACGGCGGCAAACACGCTCGCCATCAACGTGACGCAACCCAACAAGAAGCCGCGCAGCCTAGTTACTTGCCGCAGCGGCTCCGGGTTGCACGATGATCTGTTCTTCATCTCCGGTCCTCACGCTCTGATAAAAAGCTCTCAACGTCGGATACAGCTTGGCCTCGACCATCACCAAGTCGCTTCGCAACATCCGTGTCACGTGTAATGTGCCTTTGTCGTTTTCCACTTTCAGAATGTACGCGACCGCCTTGGCATCCTGGTTCAGCGATTTGGGCACGCTGCTTACCTGCCAGCCCAAGGGCAACTGAATCGTGACGTCATCGACTTTCTGAAATGGAAATTGCAAATAAATGGAATGCACGCGGTTGGCGTGCTCGAAGAGTTGCTTTTCCGTGGCGCTGAAAAGTCCCACGGGCAAGAGCGCGCGCCGTCCGGCTCCCAACGCCCAGCCCGGCACCTTCAAGTCATACGTGGCCACCAAAGTGAGCGCCGAGCTGCTCCAGTCCGGCTTGTTGGTCAGATCGACATCGATGCCGACGGGGATGTATTCCCTCACCTGGTCCTCGAGAAACTTCTTGCGGTCGGCATCATCTTCGTTTCGTTGTTCGATCCTGCGAGAAAGCGCTTCGAGACCAGAGAACGTGACCGTCAACTTTCCCGCGAGCGATCCATCATCGGTCAGCTTCAAGTCTGCTTTGCGCTCGATTCTGGACACCGAACTTTCCGGGAGCGCTGTTTGCACCCAGCTTCCGCCGTCTTTATCGAGTTTCAGGCCAGGCACGGCCGTCTCCGACCACGGCAGCAACCCAAAAGGAACGAAAGCGGTTCCCGGATCGCAGTAAATATCTTTTCCGTTCAATTTGATCAGCACGACGTTGGTGTTCAATTGCGAAGCATTCATCATGTGCATGTTGAAAAAATATTGATTCCGTCCGGAGACGTACACCGGATAGGCTTCGATGCCCGCCGCCCGCACCAGCGCCAAATACAGCCAAGTGATCTGCGCTCCGTTACCGTAACTTTGCTTCCAGACATCCTCGACGTTGCCGGCCTCTTTGATCTTTTCCCGTTTCTGCTGCTGCTCGGTTTTTTCCACTTCATACGAGGTATTGCGCACCTGTTGTACCCGTGCGTAGATTTTCTGCAGCTTCACCTCCGGAGCATCGTTCGCCGCGACCATTTCCGCGACCGCCTGTTCCATGGCTTTACGCTTTCCGACGAAGCTTTCCACCTTGCCGTTCAAGCTCTTGCCTTTCTCTTTCCAGAACTTGGCCGGATCTTTTTCCGTGCGGTTTTCGCTGTAGGAAAAATCGACGCGAAACTTCAGTTCATTCTCTGGCGGCATGAAGTCTTCTATTTGAAAGGCGGGGACATTCTGGGCCTCCAGACGGACCACATTCGATACATCCTTCGGCGGAGCCGTGCCCGTCGGCAGGCCCACCGGCCAACTCCAGGTGAGCGCAAAATCTTTATTGGGTTTCAAAGAGAACTTGGCGTGCCGGGTAAAAAGCTCGTCGCTGAGGATCCAGTGCGAGTCGAACACATAGCGATCCTCAAGGTCCAACATGTAGTGGTATTCGATGATGCTACCCACCTGCACGTCCGGAAACGTGAAGGTCTTCGCCAGGTACTTAAGACCTTTCGCCTTGACGATCGTCTTGTCGAAGGCTTTGCCTTCGAAGTTCGCGATACTCCCGTCCGGCCGAATGGTCCGCGCCTTGATGCTGTGAATATCCCCTTGCTCCCTGAAGAAAGGGATCTCCACGTCGGCGTGCTTGCGGCCTTCCTCGGTCAAAATCTTGATGCGCACGTAGTTGTATTCGTGTGTCGAGGCCGAGCTGTCGTCGCGGTCCACCTGCCGGTACAGGATGATCGCGGGCGCGCCGGGAGCCTCCGGGACGCTAGTCATCTTCAATTCATCCGGCGAGATCGGCTGCCACTCGTCCCCCGCGCCGACGGGCCGAAGGCTGCTGGCAGCAGCACAAAGGAGAAGTGCGGAAACAAGGACAAGGAGACGTCGGTAGGACACGCAAGACCTCCGTGAAGCGCGAAATGGATGCCCCAATCGTGCGTCGGGACCCAGAGGTACGCGTGCTGTACCGCGGCGCGAGGGCTGGACCCGTACCATGGACGGTGTTAATGACCTGTGTAGCTATTCTGCAAGAAACTACAAGGACGGACCGTATCTGTCAAGAGAACGCGTGGCGAATGGCGACCCGCCTCGAGCGGTACCTAAGTGCCAGTATTACCAGGCGCTTATCGCGCCGGCACTACCCCGCCAACTCTTTCTGCAGCGCCCATGAACAATCACCCAAAAGATCGAATGGTTCACGCTGCACGAGTAGTGACCTTTAACGAAATATCCAGCCGACACAAAAGTTCCTATCCCAACAATGTTCGGTAGCGCTTTTGGCAGACCTCCTTCACCACGACTATTACGGGCGCTGCCAGATTCCACACGAAAAGAGCCTGCTGTCGCAAACCTTACAACTATCGACCAGGTAGCGCGTTCACACTGCGAGGGCTGGCGCAGACATCAGCGCCTAAGGAAAGTTTGGGTGCCGCATCCCTTGGGGGGGTTCAAGGGTGCGGGTGTTGACTCTAATTTGCCCGCCACCCTTCAGGCTGTCCCATTTTTGAGGCGGGTGGCTTTCGGTCTTTGAAGGGTGGGTTCGTCTCCGTGCCACAACTGCGTCCCATCTTCGCACCTTCGACCTTTCTATCCTCAGAACTCTCCCGCAAGGAACTCCGCTAACCTGTTGCCCCGCCTCAACTTCGCTCCATCCCGGGTCGAAACGAAACAACTTCGTACCAGCAAGGTACTACTAAATATCATTTGACATGAGGTAACTTTTGTGCTATCATTTATTGTGTTTGTCCTGACCAGCCCTCGCACGAATCGCTTCTTCCCACCTGCGAAGCCCATCCTTGTGCAGTTTCTGCGCAAATCGCCCCTTTATTTTCAACAGCTTACAACATCCTTTCCCGGTAACTCCTTTCCTTTGACATTCATACGACAATGCACCGGGGGGTGGGGGGCAATGCATAGACTGACCGCTCCCGCCTTTGCGGAAACTGCCACTGGCGAATATCGCGCCGCCCTCTTTGTAGGGGCAGGGACTCGCCCCTCCCGGCGTCAATTACGATCACGCTTTCAACCGCGAAGCACCTCGCTCAAGCCCCCACCCGCCACTAAGCTCTTTAGAATCCGCACTTCCGAAAAGTACACGCGTAACTCGTTTAGAATCCGCACTTCCAAATCTAAACGACTTAAAGTTCCATCGAATCAAACTCTTACAAAAAGGCCGGGGGGAGGGGGGAAATGTTAACTAGATTCCGCCCTTGGAATCTTCCCTTGGTCCGCCCCTTAACTTCTAACCTCAAACCCTTGGTTTGCGGCATAATCCCCCCGCACAGGGGCAGCATCCGCAGCCGATTCCGCGCAGGGGGAGGATTCAGTGAGCGATCGTCCATGGAGTTCCACGGCACCTCCGGGGGAGTTCCGCACCTATGTACCGGCGGAGGAAACGCTCAAGGAATTTACGGTTCGCGCGGTGGTGCTGGGGGCGCTGTTTGGCTTGCTGTTTGGCGCCGTTACGGTGTACGTGGGGCTGCGCGCCGGGTTGACCGTTTCCGCGTCCATCCCCATTTCCGTGCTGTCCATCAGCATTTTGCGGGCGTTCGGGCGCTCCACGATTCTCGAAAACAACATCGTGCAAACCACCGGCTCGGCGGGAGAATCGCTGGCCGCGGGCGTGATGTTCACGATTCCGGCGCTGATCTTTCTGGGCTTTGGCTCGGAGTTCACCTTCTGGCGGATTTTCCCGCTGGCGCTGCTGGGCGGGTGGCTCGGGGTGCTGTTCATGGTGCCGCTGCGGCGCCAGTTGATCGTCAAGGAACACGGCACCCTGACGTTTCCGGAAGGCACCGCTTGCGCGGACGTGCTGGTCGCGGGAGAGCGCGGCGGATCGTTTGCCGGACGCGTTTTTTGGGGGCTGGGCCTCGGCGGCGTTTACACCTTTCTGATGAACACCGTGCAGACGTGGACGGCACAGCCGGAGAGCCGGCCGAGTTGGTTTCCGGGAGCGTCGTTCCGGGTGGCGATCACTTCGGAGTATCTCGGGGTCGGCTATATTATCGGTCCAAAAGTCTCCGGGATTCTGTTTGCCGGCGGCATCATTTCGTGGCTGGTGATGATGCCGGCCATCAAGTTTTACGGGCAGTTGGCCGGCAACACGCCGATTTATCCCTCCACCATTCCCATTCCGCTGATGACGCCGGACGATATTTGGCGGAGTTACATCCGGCCGATGGGAGCGGGCGCGGTTGCGGCGGCCGGGCTGATTACCTTGCTGCGCACCATGCCTACGATCGTTTCCGCGCTGCGCGCGGGGCTGAAGGACGTGCGTGCGGAAGGCGCAGGCCAGTCCTCTGCCTTGAACCGCATCGACCGCGACATGCCCATGCGCACGGTGATTCTCGGCTCCGTCGTCATCATCGCCATGATGTGGGTCTTGCTGACATTTCATCCCATGCCGGGCGCGAAGACGCTGTGGTATCAGAATCTTCTGGCAGGCCTCTTTGTGGTGGTCTTCGGATTTCTGTTTGTCACCGTGGCGGGGCGCATCAGCGGGTTGCTGGGCAATTCGTCAAACCCGGTCAGCGGGATGAGCATCGCGACGCTGATGGCCACCTGCGCGATTTTTTTTGTGGCGGGATGGACGGCGCCGAACTACGCGGTGCTGGCGCTCATGATCGGCGGCGTAGTATGCACCGCGGCGGCCATCGCCGGCGCCACCTCGCAGGATTTGAAAACCGGATATCTGGTCGGGGCAACGCCGTTCTGGCAACAGATGGGTCTGCTCGTCGGCGTGACCGTTTCCACCGTCGCCATCGGCGCCACCTTGAATTTGATGAACAAGGGACTAGAAAAATATTTGCCCACGCAGATTCCCGTCACCATCCAAGCTTTGCCTTCGGGCGTGAAAATCGAAAGAGACACCTTCACGTACCAGGGCAAGAACTACGCGCTCATCAATTCTTTGGGCTCGCATGAGATTCCGGATGGCGAATATCTCTACGACCGCGATACCAAAGAGATTGAGTTCCAGTGGGCGCAAGGGATCGGCAGCGACAAGGCTCCGGCTCCGCAGGCGCGGCTGATGGCCACGGTGATTAACGGCATTCTGAATCAGCGTTTGCCGTGGCGCCTGGTGCTGATGGGCGTGGCGCTGGTGATCGCCGTGGAGATTCTCGGTGTGCGTTCTCTCGCGTTTGCCACCGGGTCGTATCTTTCCATCGCCACGACCGGAGCCATGTTTGCGGGAGGACTCGTCCGCTTACTCGTGGAAGCCACCACGAAGAAAAAGGACGAAAGCGAGGCCAGTCCCGGAGCGCTGTATTCCAGCGGATTGATCGCAGCCGGTGGCGTCTTTGGTTTGCTCGGAATCATCATCAATCTTTTGCAAGATCCGGAAATCTCCAACAACGTGCCGCATTGGTTCGCCTCATTACTGCGCCTGCCTTGGCGGCCGGACCTTTTTGCGTTTGGACCAAAGATTTTGGGCCCGCTGGCAACGAACAATCTCTTCGGGATCGTTATGTTCGGGCTACTCGCAACGTCTCTGTTCTACTTCGCCCGCAAGAAGTTGAACTGAAGGGGGAAGGTTTAATAGTGTAATAGTTAAATAGTATAATAGACATATCGATGGTACACTGTGGATTGTGATGTGGCGCAGCAATGAATGGGCAGACCAAAGGCGTTCGGTCGTTCGAGGAACTGCATATCTTCGGTGAGGCGCGTCAGTTGGTTGCGCAAATTTGGCGGGCTACGCGGTCCGGCAACTTCGCGCGGGATTCTGTTCTGGTGAACCAGATTCGGCGTTCCACGCTTTCGGTCGTTTCTAATATTGCAGAAGGGTTCGAGCGCCAATCGCGTCCGGAATTCGCGCGTTTTCTAGTGATTGCGAAAGGTTCCTGCGGAGAAGTGAGAGCTCAACTCCTGATCGCCTTCGATCAGAACTATTTAAATGAGGAGCAGCACAAGGCACTGTCTTCAAAAACAAGGCAGATCAGTGCAGGACTGGCGAATTTGACGCGATATCTTCAAAACGCAACTCCAGCCAAGCGCAGACGCAACGTTTCAGACGCTGCCGCTTAAACCCTTGCACTGTTGCACTCGTGCATTTTCTTCGCTTTGACTGGGTCTGGGAGCCGCCGTACACTGAGAGAGTCATGGCGTCCCGCTCGGGCATCCGCAATTACCGGTTCAGTTTTAATTTCTTCCTTACGCCCGCGATTCAATGGCTTCTGATAGCGAACGCCGCCGTCTTTATTTTTGAGAATTGCCTGCAGGTGTTCTCGGGGCGCGCCGCCTATAGCTGGTTCGTTTTGCAATTCGGGCTGGTGCCTTCCGCGGTAACGCACGGTCTCCGCATCTGGCAGCCCTTCACCTATCTCTTTCTGCACGATACCTCGAGCATCTGGCACATCCTGGGAAACATGTTCGTGCTGTGGATGTTCGGGCGCGAGCTGGAGCTTTTGTGGGGGCGGGACCGCTTCCTCCGCTATTACTTCCTCACCGGGGTGGGAGCCGGGCTCATCAACGTGATCGTGAAAACGGTCCCCGTTTTTTGGGGGCACCCGCTTTCCGACACCCCGACCATCGGAGCGTCTGGGGCAATTTTCGGTGTGCTGCTGGCCTGCGCGATCCTGTTCCCAGACCGTCAGGTCATCCTGTTTCCGATCCCCGTCAAACTGACCATGCGCACGGTCGTGATCGTGATGACCGCGCTGGAATTTCTGGGAACGTTTGGAGTCGGCGGCGACAACATCAGCCACATCTGTCATCTGGGTGGAATGCTCGTAGGTTACATCTATTTGCGGCGCGGCTCTTTCCTGTACAACGTGCGGAATAGCGTTTCCGACTGGAAGTATCAGCGCAACAAGAAGCGATTTCAGGTTTACATAAACAAACAGAAGGAGCCACCCTCGCGGCCAGACCGCTGGGTGAATTGATCGGAGTTTGGAACGGCTCGATTCGAGACGCTACGCCTGGCCGCCGATGATGTGAAACTTCATGAAGTTGGTGGTGCCGCGAATGCCCATGGGCGTTCCGGCGATGATTCCAATCACGTCGCCTTTGCGGACTAATTTTTCTTCGAGCAGGCGCTTTTCCGCGACCGCCGCCAAACCATCCACCTTGTGCACGTTGGGAATACTTCGCGGGCGCACGCCCCAGATCAACGCCATGCGGCGGCGCGTTTCGGCTTCCGGGGAAAAGGCCACGATGGGCACGAGCGGACGGTAGCGCGAAACCAGGCGGGCCGTGAATCCGCTGTGGGTGAAGACCGCGATGAGTTTCATGTGCAGCTCGCGGGAAGCGTGGCAGACCAACTCGGCAACCGTCTCGGCCACCTTGAGCTTTTCCTGCGGCGCGGGCCGCGCAAATTCCGTAATGCTGGCTTCCGCTTCCTCGATGATGCGCGCCATCATGCTGACGGCTTCCACCGGGTATTTTCCCGAGGCCGTCTCCGCGGAAAGCATGACCGCATCCGAGCCGTCGAAAATCGCATTGGCCACGTCGGAGGCTTCGGCGCGCGTGGGGCGAGGATTCTCGGTCATCGACTCGAGCATTTGGGTGGCGGTGATCACCGGGCGGCGAAATTGCCTGGCGCGGGCAATGATGGTCTTTTGCACCACGGGCACGCGCTCCGGATTCATTTCCACGCCGAGGTCGCCGCGAGCGACCATGACGCCGTCGGCCACGCGCAAGATGGCGTCCAAATTTTCAATGGCTTCCGGCTTCTCGAGCTTGGCGATGACTGGGGTGTCTTTTCCCGCGCGGCGAATCAACGTTTTCGCCAGGACTACATCCTCGGGGCGGCGTACGAAGCTGACAGCGATGTAGTTGGCGCCTTGCTTCAACGCGAACATCAGGTCTTCGCGGTCTTTTGGCGTGAGCGCGGGAACGCGCAACCGCACTCCCGGCAAATTAATGCCTTTGTGCTCGCCGAGCGCTCCACCGTTTACAACTTGGCAGATGACTTCCTGGCCGCGCACTTGCTCGACACGCAGCTCGATCAAGCCGTCCGAGAGCAGGATGCGATCGCCGCGGTGTACTTCCCTCGGCAGCGGGCGGAAAATTGTGCTCACGCGCGTGGAGTCTCCGAGCACGCGCGCCGTGGTGATGACGAAACGCTGCCCGGATTGCAATTGTACCGACGTGCCTCCGGCCAGCGGCCCAGTGCGAATTTTCGGGCCCTGCAGATCGGCGAGGATGGCGATGGGCTTCTGGATCTTGACGGCGGCGGAGCGGAGCAGCGCGATGCTGTGGGCATGATCGGCGTGAGAGCCATGAGAAAAATTCAGGCGCGCGACGTCCATGCCGGCGTGCAGCAACCGCTCAATGATGCGCGGGGAGCGGCTGGCCGGCCCGATGGTGCAGACAATTTTTGAGTGTCGAAATGGCATGCTTACATTGTAGCCGCATCTTTGAAGCAGTTGTAAGCAGCGTGGCCGAACCGGATGAAGGGCTTCGGTTACTTCGCTACGGCAAACTCCGCCACGATGCGGGCTTCCACGTCTATACCTTTCATGAAGGATGCCAGCGGAATTCTTTCATCGTCGCCATGCATGCGCTTCAAGTCTTCTTCGGTAAGAGGGAAAGGCCACAAACCGTACGCTTGCACGTTGTGCAGGCGCAATTGCGCCGAATCCGTCCCCCACGGCGACTGGTAAGGCAGCACAGGTGCGCCGCCGAATTCTTGCGCCGCCACCTTCACGATCGCGGCATAAAAATCCGATTCCAGCGATGATGGAGGCGCCGCCAGGCCGGCATCCGGCTGCACTTCCAGGCGCACCAGCGGGTCATTCACCAATTTCGTCAGCTCCCCGAGGAGCGCGTCGATGGTGTCGCCCGGCAGCAAACGAATATTCAGCGTTGCGCGGGCCTCCGATGGAATCACGTTCGGGCGCACTCCCGCGGTCAACATCGTCGGCGAGATGGTGTCTCGCAACATGGCGTTCCACTGCGGATCGGCGTCCGAGATCACTTTCTGGGCGTGCTCGCCGCGGTCCGGGGTATCCAGGGAGCGCATCCACTTACCGATCTCATCGTCTTCGACGGCGATTAGTCCCTCGAAGTACCGGCGCACAATCGCCGTGAAGTGTACCGGCGCGGAATACGCACCAATCTTGGCCACCGCTGCGGATAGGTGCACGACCGGGTTGTCTTTGGTCGGCATCGATGCATGGCCCGATGATCCTCGCGCGACTACCGCGACATTGAGCGAAACTTTTTCACTCGCCTGCACCGCCACGTACTGAACTTTTCCATTCTTCAGAACAACGTTGCCGCCTTCATTGATGGCAAAGCCGGCGGCAAATTTGTCCCAATACTTCGCGACCAAGGTCTTGATGCTGGCTTCCCCGTGACCCTCTTCGTCATCCGTGGCGAGAAAAATGACATCGCGATTGAGACGTGCGTTAGCCCGCTTCAGCGCGATAAACGTGGCCAAATTCGTGGCCAGCATGGCTTTGTCATCGATGGCGCCGCGGCCATAGAGATAGCCGTCTTTGATGAGTCCGGCGAAAGGATCGACGGTCCACTTGGCGCGGTCCACACCGACGACGTCGAGGTGCGCCACGAGGAGCAGCGCGCGCGAGGGGTCGGCCATCGCGGAGCTGCGCAGCCGGGCCACGACGGCGCTGCGACCCGTGCCAACGGGCAGCTCTTCCGCTGTGATTCCTTCTTTCTGCAAAACGGCCAAAACGTATTTGGCGGCCGCTTGCTCATTTCCGGGCGGATTTGTCGTATTGATCTTGACCAGATCTTGCAGCCAAACCTTGGCATCGCCGGTGAGCGCGGTCATATCCCCAATCGGTGAGGCGTTGACGGGAGCAGCCGCGGGCGCCTGGACCGATGGCATCTGGGCCGCAAGCGGCAGAGTGGCGGCAAACCAAGATGGGGCCGCGCACAGTAGCAGCCAGAGCATTTTTTGGTTCCAGTTCAGCAAGCCATCCTCCGTTTTCGCGCGTGCCTTTTCGCACTGCCGTTTCGCACGTGTCTTTTCGCACGTAACCCCGGGCTAACTGGGGCCAATGAAGCAAACGTTTTGCAGCAAATCTGCTTCATACTAACATGCAGGGTTTGGGGACCTGGGCTTGCGATTGCGGGCGCGTTGCGTAAACTCAACGGCTCAGCGACTGCTCGCAAGGCCGGGAATGTTGCCGCCGGACGAATGTCAAACTATGATTGCGATTGAGGGACAAACCATGAAGGCAATTCTTGCGAGGATCATCCTGGGAGGTTTCGGGGCAGCGCTGGCACTCCTGCCGGCCGAGAATCGCGTGCTGGCACAGTCGCCCGCCGGGCCGCAAGGCGGCTCGCAGTCGCAAGGAGGTGCGCCGCCCGCGCAGCAGCCTCCGGCAGCGGCACCGGTGCAGAAACCACAAGAAGGCGGCGCCACTATTTCCATCGAAGTGCCGGTGGTGACGCTCGATGTGATCGCCACCACGTCGCACGGAGATCTGCTGACCGGCCTTAAGAAAGAAAACTTCCGCATTATCGATGACGGCGCGCCGCAAACCATCAGCAATTTCGGAACTACGGACGCGCCCATCACGATTGTGATGCTGATGGAATTCAGCAGCCGAGGTTATTACGACTGGTTTGCGTACCAGGCGAAGTATTGGGCCGACGCTTTCTTTCCCAATCTGAAGCAAAAAGATTGGGTGGCATTGGTTACCTTCGACATGAAGCCGCGCACCGAAGTGGACTTCACGCAAAATAAGGACGAGGTTCGCAGCGCGCTGTATCACCTGTACTTCCCGGGCTTTAGTGAATCGAATGTCTTCGACGCGGTCCTGGATACCACGGAACGCTTGAAAGACGTGAAGGGAAAAAAAGCTATTCTTCTTTTGGCGACCGGCGTCGATACGTTTTCGAAGCACACCTTGGACCAGACCATGAAGCAGCTGCGGCAAAGCGACACAACCATTTTCTGCGTCGGGTTGGACAAGCCTTTTCTGAATTTCCTCGATTCTCACGGCTCGACGGGCTCGCACATGAATTACTTGCAGGGCGAAAATCAGATGAAGACCTTCGCGCAATTGACCGGGGGCTACTCCTGGTTTCCGCAGTTTGACGGCGAGATTCCGGGGATCTTTCACGATATAACGGCATATCTGCGCAATCAGTACAGTCTGTCTTATACGCCGACGACCGGGGCGAACGACGGGAAATTTCACAAAGTAAAAATAGAATTGGTGCAGCCGGACGGTAGCCCGCTGGCGGTCACGGATCAGAAGGGCAAGAAACAGAAGGTGGTCGTCTATGCGCGGGAAGGGTATACGGCGGTGAAGGGCGGCGTGGGGGACTGAAAATTCTCGAAATCCCACTTGGTTGCCAAACTGGGGCGCAGCATGCTGCGCCCCTACAACGGCGAGTCGAAGCTTTAGTAGCCGCGCGCAAAGTCGACCCGGTTGAAGAGTTCGCGGCCATCGAACCATCTTTCAAGTAGTTCCATCAGCAGCGCGGTTTCTCTGTGCCATAGCCGGTCACTCACGGCGCTGGTGTGCGGCGTAATCAACAAATTGGGCGCTTTCCAGAGAGGACTATCGGGCGGCAGCGGCTCGGTTCCGGTCACGTCCAGAGCCGCACCCGCCAGCGCGCGGGTCTCGAGCGCGCGAACCAGCGCCGGTTCATCCAGCAGCGATCCGCGTCCGACATTGATCAAGCGCGCGCCGGGCTTCATCCTCGCGATCTGTGGGACTCCCATCAGTTGCTTAGTGTCCGACGTTTCCGGCGCGGCGAGCACCACGTAGTCTGCTTCCGGAAGCACGCTTTCCAGCTGCGCCGCGGCGACAATTTTCTCCGCGTGCGTAGCGTCGCCCTTCCCGGATCGCGTCACGCCCCAAACGCGCATGTCGAACGCGCGCGCGCGACGCCCCAGTTCCCGCCCGATCGATCCGTATCCGACGATCAGCAACACCCGGCCGTTGAGCTCCGTCAAATGCTGTGGCTGGTCCCACATCTCTTGCTGACCCCAATTTGCGCGGTCCTGATGCCGCACCGAGTCTGGAAAATTTCGAGCCATGGCCAATAACAAGCCCATGGTGTGCTCCGCCATAGGCACGGAAAACACGCCGCTGGGATTGGTCACCAGAATTCCCGAGTCGCGCAACTCCGGATACATGAGTTGCGCGACACCTGCGGCGGTCGAGTGGATCCACTTGAGTTTCTTTGCGTCTTTGAGCTGCGGCGCGCGCAGCGAGTAGCCCACAAAAATGTCCGCGTCCGGTAATTCCTGCGCGAGCCGGTCGTAGGCCGGCAAGTGGACCACGCGCATGTCCGGCCACCGCGCGCGAATGCTTTCCGGCATGACCGGCTGCGGGCGCCAGAAGGTGAAGGGGTGCCAGACGCAGATGAGGAGTTTTGTTTCGGCTGGCTTGGTGTGGTTCATTCGCGGAGTCACTGCCTATTGTGTTTCCACCTGAGGATCAGGCCAACGACAAGGCCGAGCCCGACCGTGCCAAGTAGGAACGGACGCGCGACGGGAATCGCGATCCAGGCGAGTACGGCCAATCCCAGCGAAACAATCGCACCCGCGCGAGTCCCGGGCACGGGCACATTGCCAAAAGTGCTGAGGGAGTGCGGTTCCGGTCTCTCCTTTCTTGTTAACAATGAAGCGAACCTCCTTGCCCGACGCCCTATTTTGTGAAAGTGCGCAGGTCGCGGCCGGTCATATCCGCGGGTTGCAGCTGGCCGAGCGCGCCCAGCATCGTTGGCGCGATGTCTCGCAAAGAACCGTTCGGCTGTAGCTGCAAGCGATCGTCGTCGCTGACAAGCACGAGCGGCACTGGATTCGTGGTGTGATACGTATGCGGGCCGCCGGTGGTTGGATCGATCATCGTCTCGGCGTTGCCATGATCCGCGGTGATGATCCATACGCCGCCGCGCGGCTTCAATGCTTGATAGATGCGCGCGAGCCCCGCGTCCACAGCTTCCACGGCCTTGATTGCAGCTTCCAGCTTGCCGGAGTGTCCCACCATGTCCGCGTTGGCGTAGTTCATGATGATGGCGTCGAATTCGTTTTTCTCGATGGCCTTCACTACCGTGTCCGTAATTCCTTCCGCGGACATTTCCGGTTTCAGATCGTACGTGGCGACTTTTGGCGATGGCACCAGGATGCGCTCTTCGCCGCCGAACGGTTTTTCCTCGCCGCCATTAAAAAAGTAGGTCACGTGCGCGTATTTCTCGGTCTCCGCGCAGCGCAGATTCTTGTACTGCACATCGGCAAACACTTGCGCCAGAATATGCTCGAGCTTTTCCGGGCCGATGACATATTTCAGCCACGGCCAGTTCTTGTCGTACTGGGTCATGGCCACGTAGAAGAGATTTTTCGGACGCTTGGGATCGGAGAATTTATCGAAACTGGGAGAGGCCAGTGCAAAAGTCATCTGGCGCGCGCGATCGGCACGGAAATTGAAAAAGATCACGGCATCATCGTCGCGAATCAGCCCGACCGGCGCGGTCGCGGCGCCCGTGCCTTTCGTAACCACGATGGGCTTGACGAATTCATCGGTTACATCTTGCTCGTAACTGCGTTGCAATGCTGCGACAGGATCGCTGGTGCGCGTTTCCGCTTCGCCGTGCGCCATCGCGCGATAGGCTAATTCCTCGCGCTCCCAGCGGTTGTCGCGGTCCATGGCGTAATAGCGACCGATTAACGTCGCGATCTCTCCGACTTGCAGCTCGCGCATCTTCTGCTGCAACCGCCGGACGAAGTCGCGCCCGCTGTTCGGAGGCGTATCGCGGCCGTCCGTGAAGCAATGGACAAAAACCTTTTCGACTTTCTGCTGTTTGGCCATCTCCAGCAGAGCAAACAGGTGGTTGATGTGCGAGTGCACGCCGCCGTCGCTCAACAGGCCGAGCAAGTGCAACTGGCGCTGCCGCCCGCGTTCCATCGCTTGCTGAAACAGCGGCACATTTTGCAATTGCTTGTTGGCGATGAGGAGATCGATGCGCGTGATGTCCATGTGCACGATGCGGCCAGCACCCATATTCATGTGGCCGACTTCGCTGTTGCCCATCTGGCCTTCGGGCAGGCCGACGAAGGGCCCGGAAGTATGAATCAAGGTATTGGGGAATTTCTTCAGCAGTTCGTCGTAGGTGGGCTTGAGCGCGAGAGCGATGGCGTTGCCTTTCGTTTCGACGCGGTAGCCCCAGCCATCCAATACGGTCAGTACGATTGGTTTCGGTCGTTTCATCGGGCGGCGATCTCGCGTAGCGCCGCCAGCAGGCGATCCACTTCTTCCGCGGTGTTGTAGTGAACCAGGCCGATGCGCAGCAGGCCGCCGCTTTGTTCGACCCCGAGCCGCTCGGTAAGATTGAGCGCGTAGTAATTTCCGTCCCAGGTGAAAATCCCACGTTCGCCGAGGAACGCGGCGATTTCCGTTGGCCTGTGATTGGCCAGACGAATGGAGACCGTCGAGCAGCGCTCGTGGAAACGTTTCGGGTCGCTGATGCCGAAGAATCGCAGACCGGGAATCGCGAGCAGTCCCGGAATTAGTTGCGACAGCAGCGCCATTTCGTGCTGACGCGTCGCGCGGTACGCCGCCAGCAGCGAGCCGCGGCGGTCTTTCACGCCCGGATCGCACCGGCGGCCCAGCCCCGCGAGGTATTCCACGGCGGCGGCAATTCCTGCGATCAGTTCCTGCACCTGCGTTCCGGTTTCCCACCGGTCGGGAAGCGAATCCGACGCGGGCCGCACCTTGTACGGCTTGAGCCGCAAGAGTTGCTCGCGTTTTCCGTACAGCGTGCCCATGTGCGGTCCGAAAAATTTGTACGACGAGCACGCGAGAAAATCGCAATCGAGCGCGCGAACGTCGATGGGACCGTGCGGCGCATAGTGCACCGCATCGATGAACATCAGCGCGCCCGCAGCGTGGGCAAGTTTCGTGATTTCAGCGACAGGATTAATCGTGCCGACGGCATTTGAGGCGTAACCGACGGCAACGAGTTTGGTCTTTGGCGTGATCTTGCGCTTCAAATCGTCAAGGTCCAGCGTGCAGTCCGCCTCGCGGACATCGACCTGCCGGATGACCACACCTTTTTCTTCCAGCGTGCGCCACGGCGCGACATTGGCGTCGTGGTCCAGCGTGGTGACCACGATTTCGTCGCCGGGCTTCAGTTCCCGCCCGATCGCGCGCGACAACGCGAAGGTGATCGTCGTCATGTTCTGCCCGAAGACCACTTCGTCTTTGTCGCAGTGGAAGAAGTCCGCCATTGCGCCGCGTGCGGACGCAATCATCGTGTCGGTGCCGCGGCTGGTGGCGAAGGCTCCACAGGTATTGGCATTCGAGTTCAGCAAATAGCTCTGTATGGCGTCCATCACCTGCTTGGGCACCTGGGTGCCCGCGGGTCCATCCAGAAACGCCGCCGGATGGCCATTCACGCGCAGTTTCAGTGACGGAAATTGTTCCCGGACCCAGGCGCTGTCGAGCGCTTGGGGTCCTGTTTCTCGCAGAACGGGTGTGCTCATCGTTTTTTGTTTGCGGCCGCGAAGCGGCTGGCTTCTCCGAACCGCTAGTTTCTCACAGACGCGGTGAGCTGCGAAAACTCAATCGACGCACCAAATTGGCTGCGCATTCGTGTCGACATGTAGCCGAGACCACCGCCGCGTCCGGTTTTGGGCGTGATAACATAATCCCGTCGTTCCCCACTCATGCCGCGGTGGCGCCGGCTATGAACCCCGCGCTACGTTTCTCAACGAGGTGCATCGTGCCGGAAACTTCCACGCCCAATGAGCGCATCCGTGTGGTGCGCGAGCCGCATCGCGGCGTCTATGACCGCGAAACCATCGACAAAATTCTCGATGAAGGATTCGTTTGCCACATCGGATTCACGGTGGATGAGCAGCCCTACGTCATTCCCACGATGTATGCGCGGGTGGGCGACGCGATTTACTTCCACGGCTCGGCGGCGAGCCGCATGCTGCGCGGAGCGAGTGCTGGAATCGCCGTCTGCATCACGGTAACGATCGCGGATGGGCTCGTGCTTGCGCGTTCGGTTTTCAATCACTCGATGAACTACCGCTCCGTGGTGGCGCTCGGCAAGGCGACGCTCGTAGATGCGCCCGAGGAAAAACTCGCGGCGCTGCGCGCTTTTACGGAAAAGATTCTGCCGGGCCGCTGGAACGATGCGCGCCAACCGAATGAGAAAGAACTGAAGGCCACCAGCATCCTGCGGCTGCCGCTCACCGAAGCTTCCGCGAAGATGCGCACCGGCCCGGTGGAAGACGACGCGGAAGACTACGCCTTGCCCGTGTGGGCTGGGATCGTTCCGCTGCACCTGCAGGCGGACGCGCCCATCCGCGACGAACGTTGCGATCCGGCGATTCCCGTTCCGGCTTACGCGGCAAAATACAAACGCTAGTAGCAGCGGCCATCAGCAATCTTGCTCACTGGGGCGCAGCGTGCTGCGCCCCAACCATTGCAACTTGCGGCCGACACATCGAATCATTGGCGGACGGCACGGAGGAAATCGGCGAGGAGGCCGTAGCCGGTGGCTTCGATGCCGGGATTGTGCTCGACCAATGAGAGGCCAAAGACGTCCATGTCGAAGCGCACGGCCGAGCTGCTGCCTTCCAGATTAGCGAGCGGATCGGAAGCGAGGAGCAGTTCCGGTCGCACGCTGCAATCCACGCCTTCGCCGCGGCGCTCCGCGCGGCAGACGAGCTTGTAGCGCATTCCCGCGCCGCGGACGGAGCGGATTTTTTCTTCGCTGAGCTCGCGGATACCGGTGCGCTGCACGTGTTCGAGCTTCATGGGCACGCCCATCAGAACAATCGTCAGCACGACAACTTTGACCGCCGCGTCCCAGCCATCGAGATCGGCCGCCGGATCGGTTTCCGCGATGCCCATGGCCTGCGCGCGCCGGATGGCTTCATCGAAGGAGCGGCCCTTTTCGATTTCCGTGAGCACGACATTGGTTGTGGAATTGAGCACACCGGAGAAGCCGCGAATCTCCATGGCGGGCAAACCGAGCGGGAACATGGAAAAAATCGGCACGCCATCCATCACCGTGGCTTCGTAGAGAAACCGTTTGCCTTTCGCGCGCGCCAGCGCAGTCAGCTCATTGAAAGCGTGCACGATCGGGCCTTTGTTCGCGGTGATGGCATGCGCGCCGAGATCGAGGGCGGCTTTTAAGTGATCGATGGCAGGCTGGCCGGTCTGCGCATCGAGCGAACTCGCTTCAAAGACAGCGTCGGCACGGGCGCGTTCCAGCCACTCGTGCACGTTTCGCGGCGGCGTGTGTGACTGCTGGGCCGGCCAATGCCCGTTCAGGATGGAGAGCGGATTCAGGCCGTCGGGATCGGCAACCCAGCCCGCGCGGCGGGTGGCCACGCCGGTGAGGCGCCAGCGCACGTCGTAGCGGCGGCGGAGTTCCGTCTCTTTCGATACGAGCAGGCGCAGGAAGGCGCGCCCGACGTTTCCAAAACCAATGAGCGCGAGATTGTAGGACGGAATGGGTCCCTCCACTGCAACGACGATGCGGGACAGGCAGGAATGCCTGTCCCGCCAAAAACCGCGGGCGAGACGCCAGCGCCGCCGCTTATTTTGCCGCGGCGAGTTTTGCTGCCACGGACGAGATGAGCGCCGCCTCGTCCTGCAGAACGCGAGATACCACGACAATGGCGTCGTCGGCCTGTTTCCATTGCTTCTGCTCGATGGATTCGCGGACAGCGGGCATGGTTTTTGCCGCATAGCCGGTATAAAAACCCGGAGCGTAAATCTGGTGCTTGAACCAAGGGCGGTTGGACAAGCCTTCCGGCGTGGTGAGTTTGCGTTCGCTTTCGATGAGCAGGTGGTTTACATCGGCGAGTGAGGCCAAAGCGAGCAGCGCGCCGCCATTGGCATTCGCGTGCTCGAGCGCTTTGCGGTAGTCCGCGGCACTGCGAGTAACCGCATCGACGGCGTTGTCGAGCGGCGCGAAGTTCAGGTGCGGCGGAATCGTTTCCACCGCGGGCGGCACGAGCGGCTTTTTAGGATCGTTCGTGGCGTTGAAGACGCCTTCCTCGATCTCGCGGTTGCGTTCCGCGATGTCATCATGCATTTTCTGCGAGAGGGTCTTCAGCTCCTTGGCATAAGTCTGCACGGTGTCCGCGAAATCACCAAACTCGAAGGGCAGCAGGTCGGCATCGGCGAGGCGCAGGACGGTGGTGCCGCCGGTCTGAGCGAGCGCGCGGCCGTAAACAAAATCCGTGTCGCTGAAATGGGTGTACCAATAAAAATCGTCGTAGATGGAATGGTAGATGCCGCCGCCATCTTCCCCGCTAAATCCGATATTGAGGGAGGCGACGCCGTCGTGCTGGAGAAACGCGGTGTAGTCCGAGCCGGAGCCGAGAGCGGGAATGCGCAGATCGGCACGCTGGCGGATTTCCTGGCGCTGCTCCGAAGACTTGGCACCCGCGATTTCGTGAAGCTGGTTGCGCTTCCAAGTGGAAAGCTTCGTTTCCGGATCGGAGATGTCGCGTGACACATCGTTGCTGAATTTTTCGAGTGTGTGCGAGCCTTCGACTTCAAGATAACCCCGGCCGTTGGAGTCCGAATTGATGTAAGCGACGGCGTGCGCGCGGAGCTCATCCGCGTGCTCTTCCGCCCATTCGGTCGAACCTAGCAGGCCTGGCTCTTCGCCATCCCAAGCGCAGTAGATGATCGTGCGCTTCGGCTTCCAGCCCGACTTGAGCAACTCTCCCAGGGCGCGGCCTTCCTCGAGGACCGCGACCATACCGGAGGTAGGATCTTCGGCCCCATTCACCCAAGCATCGTGATGGTTTCCGCGAACGACCCATTCGTCAGGGAAGGTCGCACCGGGAATTTTCGCGATCACATCGTAAAGCGGCTTGATATCCCAGTTGGATTTCACTTTCAGATGAACTTTGGCAGGGCCCGGACCAATGTGATAGGTGATGCCAAGGCCCCCGCGCCAGGACTCCGGGGCAACCGGTCCGGCAAGGGCGGCGAGCAGCGGCTGCGCATCCGCATACGAAATCGGCAGCACGGGAATTTTTGTGATCGTCGGCGCGTTTTTCACTTCCAGGCGCTTGGCGTTCTTGGTCGCGCCAACGCCGGGCGTAAGCGGATCGCCGGGATAAAACGGCATGTCGGCGACGCTGCCGCGTTGGACGCCGTCTTTCGGGCGCCACGCTCCCGCCGGGAACGTGTCCCCTTCGACGAAACCATCTTCGTGCGGATCGGAGTAGATCAAGCAGCCGACCGCGCCGTGCTCGGCGGCCACCTTGGGCTTGATGCCGCGCCAGGAATGAAAGTAGCGCGCGATGACGATCTTGCCCTGAACGGAAATGCCCATACGTTCCAGTTGCTCGTAATCTTCCGGAATTCCGTAGTTGACGTAGACGAGCGGAGCGGTGACGTCTCCGTCGATGGAATAGGCGTGGTACGTCGGAAGCTGTTCGGATTGCTGGCTCGAGGTAGGATCTTGTGGGAGCGCAGGCTCCTGCAGCTTGGCAACGAACTTTGGTCCGCCTTCGACGAGTTCGACGGCGCGCTCTTTCGGCGTGGGATAGAGAACGTCAAACGATTCGATGTGCGTGTCTAGGCCAAATTCCTTGAATTTCGCGGCAATCCATTCGGCATTGTCTTTGTCATAAGGACTACCGACGTTGTGCGGACGCGCGGAGAGCCGCTGCATGTAGGCACGCAGGTTATCCGGAGTGGGAATAGCGCGGAGTTTTTCTTCCCACTGGCGCTCGGTGCGAGAAGATTCGGCGGAGTACCCGAACAAAGGCTGCTCGTCGGCGACCACGTGCGTGCGAATAGGCGCGAGCGAGAGGCCCGCGAAAAATACCACCGCGATGATGACTCGGCGATTCATTTTGCCCCCTGAAATGGAGCAGGTATTCTGCCTGAAGGGAGTAGATTTGGGAACCGCACGGACGGATGTCAGGCCAGCGGCTTGGTCATCAGGATGAAATGAGACGGCACTTTTGTCTGCACGTTGGCGGGAAACGGGGCGGTGCCATTTTCGACGTAGCCCAGGCGGCCATAGAAAGGCAGGAGCTCGGCGCGCGCGCTGACGATTCGTAAGTCAATCGCGCGACAACCGGCCTCGCGAGCGTAATCTTCGGCAGCGCCAACCAACCGGCGGCCCAGTCCCGTCCCCTGGCGCTGCGGGTCAACGGAGAGCAACCCGAGATAGCTGCGCTCGCCGCGCTGCTCGACATATACGCATCCGACGAGTCCAGCAGCGTCCTCTGCCAGTAAGCATTTGCCTTTATTCATGAGCCCGCGCACGTGTTCAGGATTCGTCCGGTCACCATCGATGACCACGCGCTCGACGACGAACGCGGCATTGATCAGCCGAACGATAGCCTCGATGTCGCCGGGGACGGCAGCGCGAATGCCCGCGTCTCCCGTGCTTTCAGCCGAACTTGTAGCCCCAACCACAATTAGCCTGCCTCAGTTTTTGACGCGCTTTTCACGCCGGAACCAGCTTACTTCGTCCGAGGTTTGCGAATAAACTCAATCAATGCGGTCAGCGCGATGCCAAAGCACATTCCAGAGGCGACCAATTGAACGACGTCTACGGTGTGAAAGGCGGCGAATCTTGATTTTTGCGTCAGATCAAAAACAGCGAAGAGCCCGATCAGCAGCGGGACGAACACTCCGGACGCCAGCTTCATTTCGCCGCACTCAGCGGTGGAGCCGGCAAAAGCGGCAACCGCTTCGGCTCTCCGCGCGCGCCACGCACTTCCAACTCTTCAAACAACAGCGACGGCGCAACCACGGACGCCGGCAAGCCGCCCTGCGCCGAACCAAAGGCACCCAGCGCGGTACCCGCAAAGCCCGCGATCTGGCTCTGCATGTAGTTGTACACAAAATCGTCGCTGCCAACACCCGCAAGATTCCGCAGCGTTCGCGTGTTCACGCCGATGATGCGGGCTCCGCGAATGATTTCTTCGCGCCCGTCCTCCGGATACACTTTATAAACCAGGAGCGGCAGACGGTCACCCGTCCCGGCGCCGCCCCCAAAGCTCGCCAGCAATTCGGAGAATTCCTCTTGGTGCAGCAAGCTCAGCGAGGGATTATCCATCTCTCGCACCACCACGCAATACGGCAGCTTCTCCGCCCGGCATTGCTCTAGAAATTTCTTTTTCAAATCCGCCGGCGAGACCTTCTCCGTCGAGGTAAAAAACAAATTGCTCATCGTCGGCTTGGCGTCGCTCAAAAATCCCGACCGTCCATGTCCGTTTGATTGATCGGAATCCGAGCCTGGCCGCCGCGACATCAACAAGCCTTTCAAATTGCCGTTTTCCACCACATTCACTTTTTGCGCACGCACGCCTTCATCATCGACCGGATATCCCCCGATCAACGGCGTCCCATGGAAATCCTTTGCTCCCGGATCGTCCACCAGGCTCACGCTCGGCGGCAGCACCCGCGCGCCGATTCTTCCGGCCCAGTCGCTCTTGCCTCCCAGGTTGCCCAAAAGTTGTTCGACCACCGGCTGAAACGACACGGGTGGGCGCGATCCGTTCATCGCCGGCCCTAGCACCTGCGCCAAAAGCGGTGCCGCTGCACGCGCCTCGAACAGCACCGGCCCGGTATAGTCCTGCGCGGGTTGAGCGGCCCGAAGCGCCATCAACTCGCTTCCCGCAACATTCAAGCCCTTGCGCACCGCATCCACGTTCGGCAGATCGCCGGGCTTTGGCTCATATGCCGAATAAAGATGACTCAACGGCATGCCATCATTCGCGAGCGTATTCATCCCCGCTTCGACCGCTGCAAATGTGCGGTTCGTCCGTATCTCGGTGCCCTCGCTGGTCAACAGGTATTCGGTTGCGTAGACCAGGTAATAGGTCACGCGCGATTCATAAATTTCGGGAAACACACGCAACGTTGCGGACGACTCGCGCGCCTCTTGCTCCCAATTGCGATTGCTCCAGTCCGGCGTCACCAGCGGCTGAATGACCTGAATCGGCTCCGCCTTCGCAAAGTCGTCGATCTCTGATTGCCGCGCCAGGCTGCTGAGATAAGCCTGCTTCCGCGAGTAAGTCTCGACCGCTTCTTTGAAGGCCTGGTCCGTCGCGATCCACAGATCCTGCCGCAGCGAATCGTAGTCGTGGTCGATGCCCACCGATCCTTGCGCGCCGATGAATCCTCGAAAACCCTCGTCACCGATGAAATTCGAGCTGTCCAGCTTATACGAACCCACGCGCGCCGCCACGTCCATGAACCGGTTGCGCGTGTGCGTGCTCTGCAGCAGCGTACCGAATTGCGCGACCACTTCTTTGACGTCCAGATCGAGCAGCCGGTATTCCACGTAATACGGCCGCACCGGCTGATCCGTGCCCGGAATCTTCAACTCCAGCCGCGTCTTCGAACGCAGCATTTCGTCCCGCATCGCGCGAAGCGTCTGATCGTTGTCCTGAGGATTTGCCTGCACCCGAACCCCCGCCACGCAACTCGCCGCCGCCACGAAAATCGCAAATGCCACTATCACTCTTGCGCGCTTCACTGCAGCCCTCCGGCCTTCACCACGTCATGTGCGGGCGGCGGCAAAATCGGCGGCCGGTCCGTCGACGTCTCCTTCTTCTGCACTTCCAGCTCCGACGTCAGAATCGCCGGCGACGCTGCCGCAACCGGCACGGAACCCGACTCCGCGCCGCAGTATCCATTGAAAACCTCCGGCGTGTCGCCCGTCGCCACGATCTTCGTCAACGCCGCCAGCGGCGTTCCCACGATATCCACGCCGCGCACCAACTCGTCAGGCCGCCCATCGGCAAAAACTTTGTAAACCACCAGTGGCTGCACTTGAAACGCTTGCGGCTGCCCGCGCCCGGTAAAAGTGAAACCCCCGGCAATGTCGTCGATCAACAAACCGTACGGCTTGCCCTGTTCCTTGACCAGCTCGATGAATTTCGCGCGAAGCTGCGCGTTCGTCATCGTCTTGCTGCTTTCCACAATGAGGTTGCCCTGTCGCGAAACCGGCGACGCCCCGAGCTGCCTCCGCCCATGCCCGTTCGAATGCGGAAAGCCCACTAGCGGCGACCGCGACATTTCAAAATCCTTCAACACGCCATGATCCACCAGCGTCACGCGATGCGCCTTCACTCCTTCGTCGTCGTACTCGTAGTAGCCCAGCAGATCTGTCGGGCCCAGCTTTCGCATCGTGGTGTCGTCGACAATGCTCAAGAACGACGGCAAAATCGGCTCGCCTACTTTCTTCGCGAATGTCTGCCCTTCCGCTACGTCCTTCTGCCGATGTCCTTCCGCGCGGTGTCCAAATACCTCGTGAAAGAAAACCGCTGCGGCACGTCCCGTCAGCAATGCCGGACCCACGGAAGGCTCATTGAGCGGCGCCGCTACCAATCCTTCCAATTCCTTCCGCATCGATGCCCCGGCCGCGTACACCGCCTTGTCGTCCGGCGCGTCCTCGGGTTTCACCCAATCAAAGTTGTAGTAGCGATTCAGGTCCATGCCATCCGGCGCCTTGCCTTGGACGAACAATTCCAGCCGGTAACGGATCTGCCCGTACTGCAGCTGCGTCCCCTCGCTGGTGACCTGATACGCGTTCTGCGCCTGCGCCGTAAACGTCACGATCGAATTGATGACCGCCGTGGAATCGCGGAAAGTCTTCGTGTACGTCCGCACCTTCTCTTCCCAGGGCTTGCGTTCCAGCTTGAATGAATTCTCCGGACCAATATAGGTATGCGGCTGCTCGTGAGTAAAATCCGGCGCGCTGCCTTCCGCCGTTTCGACTTTCACTTCCTTCCCGGTCTTGATCTTGATCAACCACTCTGCCGCCGATTTGTACTGCTTGTCGGTCTCCAGCCATAGCGCTCTTCGCAGCACGTCCGGGTCGTCATCGATGGGCGCAGGCTCGCCTGGTCCGCCGCTCTGGGCCTGCCGTTCGCCAACCTTGTGGGTGTTGTCGAGGTCATAGCTGCCCGCGCGCACGGATACTTCCAGCCAGCGATTCCGATTCTCATTGCTGGAGAGCAGTGCTCCGTTCGAACCTGAAACCTCCGCCCGCTGCGTGTCTGTAATCGTGTAGCCGATGTAATACGCCGGCGGATTCTGCGCACTTAGCGTTTTCACCGAGCGGTCCAGCTCCGTCTGCATCGCCGCCAGCAACGGCGAGCGCTTGGCCTGCGTCTCCGGAGGCCCGGCCAGAACCACGCGCGCCGCCAGGGGAGCAAATAAACCCACTAAACTTAGCCCCCAAAAAAGAGAAATTATTCTGTATCGGATCGATCTGCTCAAGGAAGCCTCACTCGCATTTAGACGGATATGCTGAACGTTCAGTGTACGACAGCAGCTCAAAGCCGCACAAACAGACCGTCGCCGCTTAGGCAACACAATTCGATGGCGTTTAAGCGAATACCGTTGCATCGCTTGGCGGACGGAGCCGGATCATCACGAGTGAAAAGTCCTGCTGGAGTCTTGCAACACGAGGCCGAGAACCGCTCGTTTTTTTCAACGCAGCCGCACCGCCTACCCGCATTTGGGACTGTTGGGTGGGCATCCTTGTTTCGGAGGAACCGGGGTTGTTTGACTGCTGCCTTTGGACACCACCGGAAACACGATCGCAGGCACTGCGGCCAAAATACCCAGGGTAATCGCCGTGCCTTTACCGATGTGATGCCCGGCTTGCTCCACTCCTTGCAGCCCTCCGGCGCCCCCGCCGACATTCGTATCGGTAACCGCGGTGGTCAAAATATCGAGCGTCGCCTGCAACGGCGCCAACGGCGCGGAGTTGTCGCCGTTGCGCACGCTGGTCGTCTGCCCGGCCTTCACCAGCACGCACACGCCGGCCAAGTTACAAACGCGCACGACACCTTCGAACACGATCACATTCATCGTGCTGTTGTCGTAGCCCACATAAAAATCGGTTCCCACCACGCCCGCGACTCCTGCCGGCGTGCGTACCTCAAACTTGCCATCCGGCTTCGCGATTTTCTGCGCCTGCGAACGCAGTTTGCCGTACGTTAGCTCCAACTGCGTCTGCTGCGCGCCCGCGTCGTGCTTCTCCACTTTCATGGACGATTCCGAACCGACATTGAGCACCGAGCCGTCGTCCAGCGACACCCGCGCCCGCCCGTTCACCTGCGTATTCACCAGGTCCTGCCAATCCACCACCGATTTCGGCGACGCCGTGATCGTCTTGCTTCCCCGCGCGATGTTCGCCGCTGGGATCACGCGCGAAACCTCGCCCGCCCGTTGTTGGCCCCCGGCCTGCGGCGCCGCGCAAATGTTCATCGGGATGGCGATCGACAAAGAAAGCATCGAGGCGAGTGTTAAAGCGCACGGAGATTTCGTGTTCATGGAGGATTCTCCTGGACTGAATCAAGCGATCTCTTGGATAAGCTGTATGTATCGTTGTTACTGGAGAGTGTGCCTGCTGTCAATCCAAACCATGAAGCCGCTTGCGTAGTTGTCACCCGCTATCTTCCGCGCCCTCGTTCGGCGGTCGCGGGAATCCCGAAACACGGGACATTCCTCTGCCCTCAATCTCAATCGTAATGAAAGACGGCAGCCGCCATGTCGTCATGCTGCGCTTTTCCGCGCGTGAAGTGCTCCACCGCCGCGAAGATTTGCCCGAGGAGTTTTGTCGGCGAGTCACAAACTTGTGTTTCACAAATCGTTTGCAATCGCTCGATCCCGAAGGACTCCCCTTCCATGTTGAATGCGTCCGTTATTCCGTCGGTGCAAAAGAGCACGGAATCGCCCGGCTCGATAGCGATCTTTGAGGTTTCGTAGGTCACCGTCGGCGCGAACAAGCCTGGCGGTATCCCGGTAATTTCCACCCACCGGCAGCCCCGCGAGGAAATATGCAACGGGCTAGGCATGCCCGCGCTGGCAATCCGCATTTCACGGCTGTGCGGATCGAAAACGGCATATTGCACCGCCGCGTGCCGCCGCGGCATGCCGCGAATCATCAGACGCCGGTTCAACGTTGAAAGAACATCTCCCGGCGACTGGCTGGTCTTGTGAACGCCGCGCAGCGTTCCGACCGCCAGCGCCGCATACATCGCCGCGGGAAGCCCCTTGCCGGATACATCCCCGACGTACACGCCAATGGAGCCATCGGTCAGCTGGAAATAGTCCAGAAAATCGCCGCCCACCTCGGCGATGGGCTGAAATGCGTGGGAGATCTTTACCCTTCCCGCGCGCAGCGGTTCCGCCGGGAGCATCACGCTCTGCATCGAGCGGGCCTCCTCGAGCTCTTCCTCGCGAAGCTTTTCGATTGCCTGCAGCTCCAGTGGTGGCGCTGTCGTGCTCATCGCTTTTCCAAAAGGAACGTCTCACCGGGAAGGGGGTTCGGCGGCAGAGCCAGTTTATCAGGGCCGCCCGCACGGCGATCGAAAAAACCAATCGTTGTTTCCTTGTGCACGCACCGTGCCGCGCGGCGTTGCACGGATCGCTCCGCAGCGCCACAATTCCGTCATGCGCACCCTGGCCATGCTTCTCGTCGCTGCGGGACTTCTCTTCGGTGTCTACCAGTATTATCTGAAGAAGATGCCCACCACCGACCAGGGCACCGCTCCTACGCAAGCCATCAGCCTCACAGGCGTGCGCGCCGACCTCCTGCAGATCGCGCAGGCGGAGCGTAGCTACGTCGCCTTGAACGGTCATTGCGCATCGCTGGACGACCTGCTCTCCTCGAACTCACTGGCGATGGCGCGTTCCCAACGTGACGGATACTCCTACGCGGTGGATTGTTCCGGCGGCAGTTTCACAGTCACCGCGCAACACGCCCCCGCACCGGCCGGTTCTCCCATCCGCTATCCCACGCTAGGCATCGACCAAACCATGCAAGTCCACGAAGGCAACTAAGCTCCACATGTGTTTTCTATGTAGCTCAGCGGCTTCAGCCGCGGCCCGGTACCGAGGTCCATCCCAGGCCATCTAAACCCACGGAACTTTTCCTCCCTCTCCCGCGTACCTTCTTCTGAAACCGGTACCCCACAACACAACGCCGCGCCCAAGGCGCGCCAAAGAAGGAGCATCACATGGACGGTCAGATAATTGGCTTGGTAGCCGTAATTATGAGTCTTGGCATTCCCCTCGGCGGGATGTACACCTATTACCGCGTGCGCAGGCTGCGCACGGAAGAGCGTCTGGCCGCCATCGCCCGCGGCGTCAGCGTACCCATGGAACCTGAACTTTCGCAGGCGGCGCGTTCCCGCCGGGCAGGCATCCTGCTCGTCACGGGCGCGTTGGGTTTCATCATCGCCTTCGGTCTAATCGCCCAAATCGAACGCGAACCCGAAACCTGGGTCGCCGCCGCCTTTGGCATCATCCCGCTGGCTGTGGGCATCGGCTATTTCCTGGATTGGACCCTTATCCGCCGCGATCTCCATCCCTCCAGCTGATTCTTTAGACCTCGGGCAGGGCGGACTTTGCTCCGCCCTGCCCTTTCTCTCATCGCATCCGCTTCCGGTTCGCCTGGCAACCTGCAACGCCATCCCTGTGCTAGAATTTCATCGGATGCATCCCGCAATTCCGCGCCTCATCGATCTCCAGGCCGTCGATCATCACGTTGCCGCCGTGCGCGCGGAAATGGACTCGTTTCCCAAACGCATCCTTGAAGCCGACGCCAAGCTGAGCGGCGCCCGAGCCGCGGTCGCCGCCGCCAAGGAAGCCAACGCCGCGGGCGTCGCGGAACGCAAGAAGCTGGAGTTCGACGGTCAGCAATGGAAGGATCGCGCGCGCAAGTACCGCGACCAAAGCGGCGCGGTGAAGACCAACGAAGCCTACAAAGCGCTTCAGCACGAAATCACCAATGCCGAGGCGGAAGTCGCCAAGGCGGAAGACCGCCAGCTCGAAGTGATGATGGTAGGTGAAGAAGCCGAGCGCCGCGTGAGGAATGCCGAGGCTAATCTAAAAGAGGCCGAGCAGTCCATCAACGCCGAGAAAAAGAAGATTCAGTCGTTGAACACCGAGAAAAAAAAGGAGCTGGAGGCCGCTCTCGCCGAACGTGAGCGCGCCATCGCTCCGGTCCCGCAAGACATGCGCGATCTTTACGAACGCATCGCCAAACGCCACCACGGCACGGCGCTCGCTCAAGCCCGCGACGCGCAGTGCCGCGGATGCGGCATGCGCGTGCTCCCGCACATCCTTCAACAACTTCGCCTCGAATCCAACGAGGAAGTTTACCGCTGCGAAAGCTGTGGCCTGATCCTCTACACCCTTGAGCCCATCCCGGCGGCAAATCCCGATGGCTCGGGAAGCGCCGCGTCGTCGGCATCCACTTCTTCCTGATGGTCAAACGCCAGCCAACTTCGCGCGGCACTGGACTGTTCGCTGATGCTGCGCCCGAGCCGAAACCCCCCGCCGCCGCCCATCGCGCGAACATCGACGGCGGCTCACGCGGCAATCCCGGACCGGCGTCCTATGGCGTTGTGATTCGCGACCCGCGCGGCGAAATCGTCGCCAAGCTGAAGAAATACATCGGCCGCATGACCAACAACGTCGCGGAATACTACGGCTTGATTGCCGCTCTCGACTACGCGCAGTCGCACGGTGTCCGCGCGCTGCGTGTCGAAAGCGACTCCGAGCTGCTGGTCAAGCAGATGCGCGGCCAGTACAAAGTGAAGAGCTCGGACCTACGCCCGCTTTTCGAGCGCGCCCACAAAATGTCCCAGTCCTTCGAGTCCTTCCGCATCGACCACGTCTACCGCGAGCAAAACCGCGAGGCCGACGCCCTGGCCAACGAGGCCCTCGACGAAACCTCCGGAAGCCCGGCGAAGCCGGTCGCAGCGCCCAAAGTCGCGGCCTCCAGCACTAAGCCCGGGGCGTCCATCGCCAAGCCTGAGCTCCGCAAGATTCGCGCGCGCTTCCGCAGCGGAATTCTTTATCTCCTCGAAGATCTCGATCTGCCGGACGGCATCGAAGTTGAAGTCCTGATCCGGCTCCTTCCAAAACCCTGAATTCAAGGCGCGGCTACTTCAAGGAGTAGGAACGGTAGAGGGTGTCGCGTTGCGCGGGGATAAAACCGGCGTCGGAGATGATGCGGCGGAGTTCGCCTTCGTTGGTGCGATTTCTTACGCCGGCGGCGAAGACGACGTTTTCTTCGATAAGGATGCTGCCGACGTCGTCGGCTCCGAACTGCAAGCCTACCTGGCAGACTTTTATTCCCGGCGTCAGCCAGCTGGATTGGATGTGATCGAAGTTGTCGAGATACAGCCTGCTGACCGCTAGGGTCTTCAGATAATCGACAGCCGTGGTCTCTTGCACTTTTTTGCCGAGCGCGGTGTTTTCCGCCGCGAACACCCAGGGAATGAACGCCGTGAACCCGCCGGTATCTTCCTGAATGCGGCGCAGGCGTTCGAGATGATTCACGCGATGCCGGAGTTCCTCGCCGCAGCCGAACATCATCGTCGCCGTGGTGCGCAGCCCCAGCGAATGCGCGATGCGGTGCACTTCTTCCCAGTCGTCGCTGGTGCATTTCAGCCGCGCAATTTTCGAGCGGATTTCGTCGTCCAGAATTTCCGCGCCGCCGCCGGGGATGGACTGAAGCCCGGCGTCCATCAGCCGCTGAATCGTTTCGCGCACGCTGATCTCGGAGACTTCCGCGATGCACAAAATCTCTGGCGCCGAAAAACAGTGCAGGTGAACTTGCGGGAATCGCTGCTTGAGCGAGCGAAGCAGGTTTTCGTAGTAGCCGATCTGCAAATCGGGATGCAGGCCGCCTTGTAGCAGAACTCCCGTGCCACCCAGCTCCAGCATTTCTTCGATCTTCTCGTAGATGGTCTCAAACGAAAGAATGTAGCCATCCTTGGCGCCGAGCGGCCGGTAGAACGCGCAGAACGAGCAGTATTCCGTGCAGAAATTGGTGTAGTTGATGTTGCGGTCGATCTGATAGGTCACCACGCGCGGATCGTTCTTCTTCCGGCGAAGCTGATGCGCTTCCATCCCGATGCCTACCAGATCATCGGACTGCAGCATGTCCAGCGCTTGTTCTTTCGTTAGTCCCACGAATATTCCTTGTCAGACGCTCGCTTATTCTAACCGGGTTTCGCTTCCAGACCGAAGCGCCAAGCCAGGATCTTAGCGCTTCTTGGCGAACACGAGATCCGTATACCGCACGGGTCTGCTCGCCTCGCCCGCGATTGCGATGCTTCTCATGCTTCGGAGCAGGCCCAGTGCAGCGGCCAGACCGAAGTAGGCCGTTAGTCCTCGGAGATTCTTTTCGCCGAGCGTAAAATCGATATTTTCCGTCAGGTAGCGCTGCAATTCTCGGGCTGGAAGATTAAGCTCCTTGGCGGCTCGCCGGCTGATCTCGTCGACATTTTTCAAACCGAAATCCCGTGACGCCTGAAAGTCTTCGACAACGCCAGCGTCCACGACTTCGGAACGCGCCGCCCAGACTGCCAGGACCGCCGGGAGGTTGGT
>JBGOVR010000230.1:0-5305 GCA_041478205.1 Candidatus Acidiferrum sp. | reverse complement strand
GTGGCGCTGATCGATGCTTATGGCGGGGCGAACGCGCGGGCCAGCTCCGGCGGCGAAACGCGAATCGTGCGAATGGGTTATGGGGCGGACGAACTGTACACGCGGTGGGCGGTGCGCTCACTCGGGCAGTGGAAGGAATTTTTCGCGAAGATTCAGGATCCGTTGTTTCTGCGGACCGGTGTTCTGTGGCTTGCCGGGAAGGATGATTCGCGGCTACGGCAGACGATAGCAACACTGAGGCGGCTGGATGTGGCTTTCGAAGAGCTGGATCGCGTGGCGCTGGAAAAACGCTATTCGCAAGTGAATCTCGAGGACGTCTCGGCAGGAATTGTGGAAGTGAACAGCGGCTTGGTCCTGGCGCGGCGGGCGGTGTCGGCGGTGATCGGCGACGCCATCCGGCACGAGACGAGGTACCTGCAGGCGCAGATCGTGACACCGCGGGGTGCGGGGCGCATCGAGTCCGCGGTTACGAGCAAGGGCGAGCACATCTCCGCGGGAGAGTTTGTTTTCGCTTGTGGGGCGTGGCTGGGTAAGATCTTTCCCGACATTCTCGGCGCTCGCATCTTTCCTACCCGGCAGGAGGTTTTCTTTTTTGGCACACCCGCGGGTGATACGCGCTTTGGTGCGGCGGAGCTGCCGACTTGGCTGTTCCAGGAGGACGAGTACTATGGAATGCCGGACGTGGAAGAACGCGGATTGAAGGTTGCTCTGGATCGTCATGGCGAGAGGGTCGATCCGGATACACAGTCGCGAATCGTTTCCCCGGAAGCGGTGGAAGCGGCTCGAAAATATGTTGCGTGGCGCTTCCCCGCCCTGCGTGACGCGCCCATCGTGGAGACGCGGGTTTGCCAGTACGAGAATACTTCGAGCGGAGATTTTCTGATCGACCGGCATCCGGAGATGGAGAATGTGTGGTTCGTGGGCGGGGGGTCGGGGCACGGATTCAAGCATGGGCCGGCGGTAGGGGAATATGTGGCGGGGCAGATATTCGATGGGGCGGCGAGTGAGCCGCGGTTTTTGCTGGGGAGCAAAGACACCGTGCAGCGGCGCGCGGTACACTAGGAGCCGTTTCGCAACCAGCCACGTCCAAAAGCAGAGCGTGACTTCAAGGGCTAAAGCCCGATTTGTCCTGGTGGTTGATGTCGCGGCTGAAGCCGCGACCCACAAACATGACGGAGGAACCATGGTTTTGAGAATAGAGCGAGCGGCGCGAGGCTTGGTGTGGGTGGTGATGGCTGCGGCGATGGCGCTGGTGTGTGACGCGCCGGTGAATGCCGGACCGGCTGGGGCCGGCGAGTTTAAGGTGGCCGTGGAGTATTACAAGCTGCCGAATGGGTTGCGGGTGGTGCTTTCGCCGGACCATACGGCGCCGACGATCTGCGTGGGGGTGTACTACCACATCGGGTTTCGCATCGAGCCGCGGGACCGCACGGGATTCGCGCACTTGTTCGAGCACATGATGTTCCAGGGATCGCAGAACCTGGGGAAGATGGAGTTCGTCAAGCTGGTGCAGCAGAACGGCGGGATTCTGAACGGATCGACGCGCTTCGACTTCACTAATTATTTCGAGGTGCTGCCCGCGAACAAGCTGGAGACGGCGCTGTGGGCCGAGGCAGACCGCATGGGCGGGCTGGCGGTGAACGACGAGAATTTGAAAAACCAGCAGGGCGTGGTGGGCAACGAAGTAAAACAAAATGTATTGAACCGGCCGCTCGGGGGATTTCCGTGGCTGGACATGCCGCAGTATGCCAACAGCAACTGGTACAACGCGCACAATTTCTATGGCGAGCTGAAGGACATCGAGGCGGCGACGCTGCCCGACGTCGGAGCGTTCTTCAAAACTTACTATGCGCCGAACAACGCGGCGCTGGCGATCGCGGGAGACTTCGATCCGGCGGAGGCCAAGCGTTTTGTGGAGAAATATTTTGGGCCGCTGAAGGCGTCGCAGCTCCCGGGGCAACCGGATCTGGCGGAGCCGCGGCAGGAAAAAGAAAAGCGGGAGACGAAGAGCGACGCGCTGACGAAGCGTCCGGCGATCGCCTTCGGCTATCACGTGCCGGATCGGAATACGCCGGAGTATTACGCGATGATCTTGCTGGATGAAATGCTGATCGAAGGCGACGATAGCCTGCTGCATCAGGAACTGGTGCAGAAGCGGGGGATCACCGGGGGCGTGGAAGGCGGGATCAATTTGCTGGGGAACCCATACAACTACCAGGGACCGATGCTGTTCATCGCGGACCTTATTTACGATCCCGCGACGAAGCCGGATGCGATTTTGCAGGCTGTGGATGGGGTGATCGAGCCGCTGCGCAGCAAGCCGGTGGATCAGAAGACGCTGGACCGGGCGCTGGTGAAGGCGCGGTCGGATTTGTACGATACGTTCGGGCAGCAGGGGGGATTTGGGCTGGTGGACATCCTGGCGAGCTTTGCGCTGTTTGACGACAACCCAGCGCGGGTGAATACGCTGGTGCTGCAGCTGGAGAAAGTTACTCCGGAGTTGCTGCAGAAGACCGCGCAGGAATATTTGCGGCCGACGAACCGGACGGTGTTGGTGGTCGAGCCGAAAACGCAAGCCGCCGCCGCGCCTGGGGCACCGGCGCAGAACCAGTAAGCGAGGAGAGAAGAGATGATTCGCATGCGCGCACAAAAGTTTCTGCTGGTTCTTGTGGCAATGATGGCGGTGGCGTCACCGGGATTTGCGCAGAAGCAGGCGCCGCCCGCGGGCGGGCCGCCGAAACCGTTCACCGTACCCGCGCACGAGAGTTATGCGTTGCCGAACGGGATGAAGGTGACGCTGGTGCCCTACGGAAATATTCCCAAGGTGACCGTCAGCCTGGTTCTGCGCGTGGGCAACATCAATGAGGCCAAGGAACAGCTGGGAGTGGCGGATATCACCGGCGAGCTGCTGAAGGAAGGCACGACGACGCTTAGCGCGACGGCACTTGCGGAAGCCGCCGCGCGGATGGGCAGCACGCTGGAGGTTGGAGCTAGCGCCGATGAAACCTCGGCGCAGATGGACGTGTTGGCGGAACATGGCGCGGACGCGGTGAAGCTGCTTGCGGATGTGATCGAGCATCCGTTGTTGCCGGAGTCCGAGTTGGCGCGGCTGAAGACGAACATGCTGCGGCAGATCGCGGTGGCAAAATCGCAGCCGGGACAAATCGCGCTGGCGCGCTTCCGGAAGCTGCTCTACGGAGATCATCCTTATGGCGAGGTTCTGCCGACGGAAGAGACCGTCAATAAATTGACGATCGAGGATTCGAAGAAATTCTATGCGGCCAATTACGGGGCGGGGCGCGCGCATCTGGATGTGGCGGGGAAATTCGACGCCGCGGGCGTGAAGAAGGCGATTGCGGATAGTTTTTCTGGATGGGCGAAGGGACAGGCGCCGATCGAGAATGTGCCCAAGGCCAAGACGCAGCGGCTGCTGGACGTGACCGACCGGCCTGGCGCGCCGCAGTCAACGCTGTATGTGGGTTTGCCGGTTGCGGACGCTACCAGCCCGGACAACATCAAGCTCCTCGTGACCAATTCCCTTCTCGGAGGGTCGTTCGCTTCGCGGATTACGGCGAACATACGCGAGGAGAAGGGTTACACGTATTCGCCGAGAAGCCAGGTTTCCAACCGCTACCATGATGCGTATTGGGTGGAGGTCGCGGACGTCATCACTACGGCGACGGGGCCTTCGCTGAAAGAAATTTTCGGAGAGATCGCGCGGCTGCAGAAAGAAGCACCGGGCGCTGCCGAGCTACAGGGCATACAGAGCTATCTTTCCGGGCTGTTCGTGATTCAAAACTCGACGCGGCAGGCGCTGATCGGGCAACTGCGGTTTGTGGATTTGCAGGGTCTCGGGGAAGACTACCTGAAGACGTACGTGCAGAAAGTGAATGCGGTTACGCCGAATGATGTGCAGCAGACTACTGCGCAATATATCAAGCCAGAGCTGATGACCATCGTTGTCGTGGGCGACAAGTCGAAGATCACCGAGCAACTCACGCCGTTCGCGGCGGCGGGCAACTAAACTAAAGGCCCGTCTTTTTTGGCAACGGGTCCGTTTGCAGATTTCCGGAGTGACTCGCCGGACATGAACTGGTTCGAGTTGGACCCAGGTTCCACCAGCCGTGACTAGCGAAGCGAGTGTTTGACGCATCCGACGCCTGGGCGCTCGGGGTGCAGCGGTGCTGCACCCCTACCAGGAAGTCGAAAATCGCGCGCTTGGTAGACCCCCCTCCCCCCTGTTTTTCATAAATGTTGATTCTAGAGAGAGTTAAAGTCGCTTGTTTTGATACACTTATGCAAGTATTGATTCTAAAGGTGCTTACGGCTTGCGGCTGTTGGCTAGTTTATAAACAGCCATGTTAACCCTGCGGCGGAGCCGGGGAGGGGGTTCGATTGAGGTTGGATTCGAGGTCAGGGGACCGCGGAGCAGGGGTAGGCGGGGCGAAGGAGGAGCGGATGGCGTCGCGCCAGGCGTCGGTGTCGAAAGCGTTGATGTATTCGTCTTCGGGCGAGGCGGATGGTTTGCAGAAGGGTCTGGCCGAGGTAGGTGAGGGTGGTGGCGGTTCTGGGCTTGACCTGACCCTGGGCAACGGCGGAGAAGAGGTGGCCCAAAGCGGAGCTCAGGTCGCAGGCGGAAACATAACTGCCGGAGAAGCAAGAGGAGATGTCGCGGCCGACTTCCTCAGCGGCGAGGGCTTGGGCTTCTTTGCGGGCGTGGGAGTAGCAGAGGTGTGGATGGCCGGAATCGCGAGGAGTGAGGCAGCGGCGGCCGTCGGCGAAGGTGAAAGTGCACAAGGACACGCGGTCCTCGGAACGAAGAGTGGACATGGAAGTCTCCAAATCAGAGGAAATTGAATTGTTAGGAAGTCTCGCGGGAGGCGAGGCACACCGATAAGCAAAAGTAATATAACAGGATGGTATTCTGGTTGTCAACACAAAACTCTTGCGGAAATGGATCCGTTTCCGGCAACTCGACTACGAATTCAGATGGAGAGAGTTAGGTCTGCCGTAATTTGGGGCTCGATGTCTCCACCATCGCAGCCCATCCCGGGCGGCCTGTGCCCTTGAGCGATTCCTTAAGAATCGTAGCCGGGGCCGCCAGGCGCCCCGCACTCTTTCCACAGCTTTTCCCAATTCCAGATCCCGTACGCCACCTCGTTCGGTAACGGGAATCCGAGCTGATGCGCGAGCATACATACCTGCCCGCGATGGTGGGCTTCGTGAGAAAGCATGTAGCACAGCATTTCCGGGCCAACCGGCCAAGGCCGAGCCCAGCCGTCTCTGCGAAACTTCTCGACGCGGC
>JBGOVR010000128.1:0-13714 GCA_041478205.1 Candidatus Acidiferrum sp. | reverse complement strand
TTCAACAAGATGGCCGGCGACATCGAAGAGTACATCGAACGGCTGAAGGAAGCCGCCGAGGAGAACCGCGAGCTGTTCATCGGCTCGATCCGCATGCTCGCCGCGGCCATCGACGAAAAGGATCCGTACACGCGGGGTCACTCCGGCCGCGTCGCTAAATACTCCATGCTCGTAGGCCGGGAGCTGGGTCTTTCCGCCGAAGAACTGGACACGCTGCGCATCTCCGCGCTGCTGCACGACGTTGGAAAGATCGGTGTCGAAGACCGCGTGCTCAAGAAGCCCGGATCGCTCACGCCGGAGGAATTCGATCTGATGAAGCAGCACACCATCAAGGGCGCGAACATCATGCGGCCGGTTTCTCAGCTCAAGGAAATGCTGCCGGGCATCGAGCTGCACCACGAACATATAGACGGCCGCGGCTACCCTTACGGACTGCAAGGGCCGCAGATTCCGCTGATGGCCCGCATTATTGGCGTGGCCGATACACTGGACGCCATGACCACCAACCGGCCGTATCAGTCCGCGATGGATCTGGACTACGCGCTTGACAAGATCAAGGCGCTCGCAGGCACGAAATTCGACACCGTCGTCGTCACCGCCCTGGACGCCGCCGTCACCGCTGGAAGGCTGCGGTTAAGCGCCGTCGAAGTTCAGGTTTAGCTCGCCGGTCACAATCCCTCTCGCCTCTTCTGTTATAATTTTGTGTTGCGCTTTGATTTGAGCGCGCACCGTATGATTTCCCTCTTCGGCAAAAACGAACCGGAGCCGACTCTTCTCGACAAGCTGAGGGCCTCGGTCACCAAGACCAAGGCGGCGCTCTCCGAGACGGTCGACGCGATTTTCCTGGGCGAACGGAAGATCGATCCGTCGATCCTCAAGGAGTTGGAGACGGCGTTGCTCTCCGCGGACTTGGGCGTTCGGACGACCCGCGAGATTCTGGATGCGGTTCGTGAAAAAATGGACCGCAATGCTCTTTCGGACGCGGGTCAGCTCAAGCGCGAAATCAAAGCGCACATCGTGCGGATACTCAACGCTCCCGGCGGCTCCGCCGCTTCGGCTGCGGCCGCAGGCGTTGTCGCGGCGTCACCCAACGGCAAAGGGCCGCGCGTAATTTTCATCGTGGGAGTGAACGGCGCGGGCAAGACCACGAGCATCGGGAAGCTCGCGAACCGGCTCCGCAAAGACGGCCTGAGCGTCATTCTGTGCGCCGCCGATACCTTCCGAGCTGCCGCCGTCGAGCAACTCGAAATCTGGGCGCAGCGCAATGGCATCGAAGTGATCAAGCAGAAGTCCGGCGCCGACCCCGCTGCGGTGGTTTACGACGCGGTCGCCGCCGCCAAGGCCCGCTCTTCGGACGCCGTCATCGTCGACACGGCGGGACGCCTACACACCAAGTCCAATCTCATGGCCGAGCTCGAGAAGATGAAGCGCACCGCTGCAAAAGTGATTCCCGGCGCGCCTCACGATGTCTTGCTGGTGCTCGATGCCACCACAGGGCAGAACGGCTTGGCCCAGGCGCGCGAATTTACCTCCTCGGTCGGCGTGACCGGGATCATACTGACCAAGCTCGATGGCACGGCGAAGGGCGGCATCGTGGTGGCGATCTCGCGTGAACTCGGCTTGCCTATCCGCTTCGTCGGTACCGGCGAGCAGATCAATGATTTGGTGCCGTTCGACTCTGAGACCTACGTCAACTCGCTGTTCGACTAATTCGTGAACGCACACGACATCCGCTTCATGGAACACGCGCTGGCCCTGGCGCGCAAAGGCACCGGCCTAGCAAGCCCCAATCCGATGGTGGGCTGCGTGATCGCGCGCGAAGGCGAAATCGCCGGCGAAGGTTTTCATCAGTATGAGTGGCGCGACCACGCCGAAATCGTCGCGCTGAAGTCGGCGGCCGAAAAGGCGCGCGGTGCAACGCTTTTCGTCAGTCTTGAACCTTGCAATCACACTGGCCGCACCGGCCCCTGCACCGAAGCAATTATTGCCGCTGGCGTTCGCCGGGTCGTCGCAGCCATGCAAGATCCCAACCCCGCTACCTGCGGCCGCGGCTTCGAGCGCCTGCGAGCCGCAGGCGTTGAAATCGTTTCGGGCGTCCTTGAGGAGGAAGCGCGGCATCTCAATGAAGCCTTCGCTTGCTGGATTCACACGAAAAAACCTTTCGTTACGCTGAAATCCGCGCTGACACTCGATGGCCAGCTCGCTCTTCCACAATCGAAGAAACGCGGGCATTCCCGTTGGATCACTTCCGAAGAGTCTCGCGCCGAAGTGCAACGCATGCGGCACGCCTCCGACGCGCTGCTCACCGGCATCGGCACGGTGCTCGCGGACAACCCGCTGCTCACCGACCGCAGCGGCCTCTCTCGCCGCAGGCGGCTTCTCCGCGTGGTTCTCGATTCGAAGCTTCGTCTTCCGCTAAAATCCCGCATCGTCGAAACCACCGACGACGATCTTCTCGTCTTCACCGCCGCAACTCTTGATTCGGCCAAAGCGCGCAAACTCCAACATGCCGGAATCGAGCTCGTCCGTGTCCGCACGCGCCGTGGCCGCATCGATCTCTCCGCCGTTCTTACCGAGTTGGGCCGGCGTGAGATTCTCAGTGTCCTATTAGAAGCTGGACCTTCGCTGAACGGAGCGGCGCTGGCCGCGGGCGTCGTTCACAAACTCGTTTTGTTCTACGCGCCCAAGATTGCCGGCGAAATCAGCGTGCCCTTCGCGCACATGCCCCGTCTCACTCAAACGCCGTTGCAAGACCTGCGCATCCGGCAATTCGGACCCGATTTCGCCGTGGACGCCTACCTCCACGATGTCTATCGTAAATAGCGCGAGCACATGGCCTTGTCGTAAGATGCTGACTCAATAGTCGTGATTTTTCAGAAAGCGGCGCAAGAAATAATGTTTACGGGGATCATCGAACACGTTGGCACGATCGAGTCTCTGTCGCTCCAGAGTGACGGCGGCCGCGTCACCATCCATGCGCCGGGCGTTGCACCCTCGCTCGCGGTGTCGAATAGCATCGCGGTCAACGGTTGCTGCCTCACGGTGGTCTCGCACGACAACGAGCGCTTCTCCGCCGACCTCTCCGGCGAAACCATTCGACGCACTTCCTTCGGTGCGAGCGGCGACGGGATCAAGACTGGCTCGCGCGTCAACCTCGAGCAGCCTCTCACCGCCGGCAAAGAGTTCGGCGGGCATTTCGTTCTCGGGCACGTTGATAGCATCGGCCACGTTACGCATCTGCGACCTGAAGGCGAGAATTGGTGGTACGGCGTGCGAGTGCCGGACGATTTCGCGCGCTACATCGTTCCCAAGGGCTCCATCACCATCGACGGCATCAGCCTGACGGTCGCTCGCTGGCAGGATCGCATCGCGGAAATCGCCGTCATTCCCTACACCTACGAACACACGAACCTCCGCGACCGCAAGCCCGGCGACGCCGTAAATCTCGAAGGCGATGTCCTGGGAAAATACATCGAGAGCCATCTTGAAGCTCGTGACGCGGCAGTATCGTCGCCCTCACGGATTACGCTAGCGCGCCTTTCTGAAGAAGGCTTTTAGCGCGTTTGGAGACATAGATGCCTTCCCTCACCGGCGTACTCGAAACTGCCCTGTACGTGGACGACCTCGATCGCGCGTCACGTTTCTACGAGGAGCTGTTCAGTCTCACACGCATCGCAGGGGACCAGCGCTTTCGGGCCTACAGCGTCGCAGGACGCAGCGTCCTTTTGTTGTTCAAGCGCGGCGCGTCGAACTGCGTCACGCAAATGCCCTTTGGCACACTCGGACCACATGACGGCAGCGGTCCGCTGCATATGGCTTTCTCGACGCCCGTGGAAGATCTTGCGGAGTGGGAACAAAAGCTGACGTTGCATGAAATCGCCGTCGAAACCCGCATCCAATGGCCGCGCGGCGGCACCAGCCTGTACTTCCGCGACCCCGATCAAAATCTTCTCGAGCTCGCTACGCCGGGGATCTGGTCGATCTACTAGCTTTCGGGACGCAGGGCGTTTTTCTCTCGCGCACCGCGCCAATACAGCGTCAGCCCCAGCAGAATGGACGCCACGGTTCCGCCGACCAACTTCATTTCGAAGCCCAGCTTGTTGGATGAATCTCCCGGTGGGACCAGCGATACACCAATTCCTCCCAGGACGACCAGGAATCCAATGCCGCCGACAATCCACGCACCGGTTTTTCCGCCTGGTATCAGCGCCACTTGAGGATTCGCCGCACGATCCGGACGCCCAGCCAACTTGATCGCGGCGGCAAACATGTAGAGGAACGGAATGAAATAAAGAATGATGGTCGCGTCGACGAGAAACTGATAGGCCCCTCGCGTCGTTTCATTGACCTGGCTGACTAGCAACACCGCGCCGGAAAGCACCGCCTGCACGAGTATCGAAACGTACGGCGTTCTCCACCGCGGATGAATTTTCCCGAACGCCGCCGGCAAATAGCGGTCGATCCCGACGACGAATGGCACGCGCGCGATTCCCGCGACGGTGCTCCCCACGCCGCCGGCGTTTCCGATGGACACCAACATCGCCGCCAGCACTCCGACAAATCCAACCCGGAGCGCCGTCGAACCCACTGTGAGCGCCGCGAACACGCCGCTGCTGGGATCTACTTGCTCGGCAGGCATCAGCGACAACACCGCGAATGTGCCGATGATGTACATTGCGGCGATGAGGATTCCCGAGCCCAACACTGCGCGTGGCAGTGTGCGTCTCGGATCCTTTACTTCCTCGCTCATTGCCGACACCAGCTCGAGCCCCGCGAAAGCGAATGCAATCTGCGACCAAAAATTCACGGTATCCCAATTCCAGTGCGGGAGCATGTTCGCCATCGTGAAGTGCGTCGTGGAACCCTGGCGGAAATACAGAAGCGCGGCGATCCCGGTCAATATGAGCAATGGCAGGTACGTCGCAACTCCGCCCGCGTTCTGCAGCCACTTTCCCACGTTCAGCCCGATGATGTTCAGGAAAACCGCCACGATCAACAATACGAAGGAACCCGTCACGAGAAACGTCCTGTTTTGCGCCAGCGCCGTGCCCCCGGAGCCGGCGATATACCCGCTCATCGCCGTGCTGGCCAGCAGCAGCCCGGGAAAATAGAAGATCGTATAAATCCAGTACAACCATCCCGACACGAAGCCGTGGAAGTCACCGAACGCTTCCTTCGACCACACGTACAGGCCGCCTTCTTCGGGGAATCTCGAAGAGAGCTCGTTGATCACCAGCGCGCTCGGAACGAAAAAAAACAGCGCCGCCAGCCCCCACAAACTGATCGAGGACGTGCCATTGTGCGCTGCCGCTGCGATCCATCGCGGCCCGAGCACCGTAGCGATGTTGAAGAGGAGAACGTCCCAGAGACCCATCTCGCGGCGAAGCTGCTTCTTCGCGTCGCCGGGTACGGCCTCCGCCTTGCTCACAGAGTCACGTCCAGCGCGGGAATCAGTTCGTCTTGCATGCGGAAGTTGTGGAAAAAGGGATCTTTGGAATTCTCGAAATCCGCCCAGGACTCGAACACCGTCGCCGTGCCGTCCTGCAGGAACACCACTTTGTCGGCGAGTTTCTTTGCGAGATGCGTGTCGTGCGTGACCACAATCGATGTTTTGTGAAAAGCATTCTTCAAGCGGGAAATCAAGTCGCCCATGTGCCCGGCCATGATCGGATCCACCATCGTGGTTGGCTCGTCGTACAATATCGCTTCAGGATTCTGCGCCAGCGCTCGCGCGATCGCCACGGCTCGCCTCATGCCGGTGGAAAGCTCGCCCGGCAATTTGTCCAGCACGGCGTCGACTTCCAGCACGTGCGCCAGCTTATCGACGTACGCGTCGATGTCCTCAACCGTCAGCCCTGGCTGGCCTTCCAGCGGAAAAGCAATGTTGTCGGCGACGGTCAGCGAATCAAACAACGCGCCGGACTGGAACACCATGGTCACCCTGCGCCGCACTTCTGCAAATTGCTTTTCGCTGAAGTCCGTGACGTCCTGCCCATCGATAAGAATGCGCCCCGAATCCGGCTTCAGGAATCCCATGACGTGTTTCAGCGCCACGGACTTGCCCACGCCGCTGCGCCCCATGATCACGCACGTCTCGCCCTTCTTCACCGCAAAGTTGACGTCGTTCAGCACCAGGCGGTCGTCAAAGCCCTTGCACACGTGGCGAAACTCAAAATAATTGCCGGTTTGCTCGGGCACCGGGTTGATCGCGCGCTCGTTGGCAGCCGAAAGCAGACCTCCGTCTATGCGAGGGTCACTCACGCGTGCTCCGCCTTCAGTATTCGTCTCACCTCGTCGTATTCAGTGGGTGTGTTCATGTTCCAAAAGAGCCGTCCGCTATTATCAAATCGTTTCCACTCCGCCTCGTCAAGCGTTTCCATTTTTAGTTCTTGCAGCGCTTGCGTCACTTTGCGCACACCGGCTTCAAACGCGGTCTCCAGCGCTCCGCCCGCATTCGTTTTATAGCATGCGGATAGCGGCTCCAGGCCATGCTGTGACCGAGGCAGCACCACCTGTGCCTCGCTCTCGGCGGCGCGTCGCGCAAGAAAGGCAATCCACTCTCGCGTTAGAAACGGCATGTCGCAGCTTACAATTAAATTCCATTGGCACTGCGGATCGGCCGCTTCGGTGTGCCGCAGCGCCGTGATGATGCCCCCCAGCGGTCCTTCTCCCGGCCAGCGATCCGCCACGCTCTCTATCCCGAGGCCCGCATACTTGCCCGGCGCCGCCACCACGTGCACTTCGCTCGCAACGCTGGCGAGCAGTTCGCACATGCGCGTCAACATTGGCTTGCCATCGATCTCCACCAGCGCCTTGTCCCGCCCAAATCGCGTGCTCCCGCCCCCCGCCAGCACATATCCGCGCACGTGCAAGCGGCCCTCGTGTCCGGTCATCGCGATGTTTCCCGCCGCATCATCTGAGTTTGGTGCTGCCAGTCCGTTCTCTGCGCCCTCTGCAATCTCTGTGACAAATTCCTATTCTTCTTCCAGCGGCTCTCGCCCCGGCCGCCGGATTCCCAACTCCCGCAATTTCTCCTGCAAGCTCTGCCGGTGCAGTCCCACCGTCGCCGCCGTCCGCGAAACGTTCCAGCGATGGCTCGCCAATTGCTTCGTCAAATACGCCACCTCAAATTTGCGCTTCGCCTCGCGAAAATCTCTTTCGCCCATTCCGACGTCGTGTCCATCGCCCGAAGGTTTGTGCGAAATGGCCTCCCCTCGCGCGACTTCCTCGGACAGGTCTTCCACGCCGATCTCTTCCCCGCGGCACAGCACCAGGCTTCGCTCCAGCGCGTTCTTAAGCTCACGCACATTGCCAGGCCAGTCATAGCGCTCGATCGCCGCCATCGCTTCCCGGCTCAAGCGTGCCGTGCGTCCCAGCCGCGAGCCGTGCATCTGTAGAAACGTCTCCGCCAGCACCGGAATATCTTCTTTGTGCGCGCGCAGCGGTGGCAGCTCGACGGTCACCACGCGCAATCGGTAAAACAAATCTTCACGGAACTTCCCTACGCGAATTTCCGCCGCGAGGTTCCGGTGCGTCGCACTAATGACGCGCACATCTACCGGAATGCTGTGCGTTCCGCCCAGCCGCTCGATGGTCCGATTCTCCAGTGCCCGCAACACCTTTGCCTGCGTCACCGGATTCATGTCGCCGATCTCATCCAGGAACAGTGTTCCGCCAGACGCCAGCTCGAATTTTCCCTTTTTCTGCTGCGCCGCGCCCGTGAACGCTCCACGCTCGTAACCAAACAGCTCGGACTCGATCAGGGTCTCCGGCAGCGCCGCGCAATTTACCGCCACAAATGCCTTTCCCGACCGCGGCGACCTGGCATGAATCTCCTGCGCCAGGAGGTCTTTCCCGGTCCCGCTTTCGCCGAGAATCAGCACCGTCGAATCGGTCGGCGCTACGCGATCCGCCATCTCAAACGCCCGCCGCATCTCCGCGGTGCGCCCGATCATCTGCCCGAACTGTCCCTCGGTCGTCAAGCGGCGCCGCAGGTCGTCGTTTTCTTTTTCCAACGTGGCCAGCTTCAGCAGATTCGCCACGCGCTGCCGCAGCTCCTCGAGCTCAAACCCTTTCACCAGATAATCCGCCGCTCCCAGTTGCAGCGCTTCCACCGCCGTCTTCGCCGTATCCAGCGCCGACACCATCAGCACCGGCACTTCGCTTCCCTGCTCGCGCATCCATCGCAAAAACGAAATTCCGTTCTGTCCCGGCAGTACAACGTCCAGCAGCACTAAATCCGGCCGCTCGCGCGTCAAAGCCTCTCGCGCCACCTCCGCCGAATCCGCCTCCGCGATCCGGTACTTCGCTTCCAAAGCCCGGCGCAACCCGTACCGCGCGGCCGGCTCATCATCCACAATCAAGATAGTCTTCATGACCCCTCACCCAGCTTCTCAACGTCCTGCACTCTTCCTTCATTTCTTCGTTACTTCTTTACCTCTGTCTCTCCAACGGCAGCGTCACGCGAAATCGCGACCCACGCCCCTCCCGCGCCGGGCTTTCCCATTCCAAGTGTCCGCCGAATTCCGCCACGCGCCGCGCCACGATCGCCAGCCCCAGCCCCGTGCCCTGAACCTTCGTCGTAAAAAACGGTTGTAGGATCTTCTCGCGCGCCGCAGAAGCGATTCCCGGCCCATCATCCTCAACCGTAAGAACGCACGCGCCATCGTTCAGAGTAGAGCTCACGCTCACGTGCCCGCCCCGCAGCGTGGCCTCCAGCGCATTCACCAGCAAATTCGATAGGATGTCGCTCACGGCATCCGCAGCCGCTGCTACTTTGGTGCCGCCCTCGGGAAGCCGCGTCTCCAGGGTGATTCCTCGCCGCTCCGCTTCGTGCCGCAGCACGCCCACGACCTCTTCGATGATCGTTCGCGCGTCGGAGGTCGCCCGGTTGCTCCCACCGCGTACCGCAGGCCGGCTGAATTGCAGCAACTGATTCAACTTGGTCGAAAGCCGCCCAATCTCATCCAGGACAATCCTGGTTTCGCCACGGATCGACTCAGGCAGCTCCGGATTTTCCATCTGCACTTGGAGAATGGTCTTGATCGACCCCAGCGGATTCTTCAGATTGTGCGAAATGCTCGCCGCCATTTGACCTACCAGCGCCAGCCGCTCGCGTTCCGCCAGTTCCCTTTCCAAATGCAGTTTTTCTTCAATCAGCCGGCACAAATCCAGCGCGCCCGGCAATTGCTCGCACAGAAACTCCAGTGCCGCCCGCGTCTCGCCGGAAATCGTGGCTCCGTGCGGTTCAACGTGCAAAAAGCCATCGACCTGATCGCCGCGCAAGATCGGAAATTCCCGCGGGTCGAACGCGAGCGCAGCTCTGGACTCGCCGGATGCCGCGCTCGGCGCAGTCCCAGTTTCCGCGGCAGTCAACTTCAGCCGTACGTCCCGAAGTTCCAGCCGCTCCTTGATTTGCAGCTGAATGAATTTCACCAACTGCGGCGCGTCTCCCTGCCGCGCTTCCTGCTGAATCTCCGCCATCAACCGCTGCACTCGGTCCATTTCCAGGTGCGCCGTTTCCCGCAGCCTTCGTCCCAGCACGCGCTGCAGCGGCTCGACGAAGACCACCAGCAGGAATAGGAGAATCGCCGCCGTCGCCTCTGGCGGCAGCACCGGCTCCAGCCAGGCACTCGCTCTTCGGACCAAGCTCAAGTACAGCAAAGCCAAAAATGTCACCGAGGCCGCATAAACCAGGTTTTTCTGTCTCCCAATATTTAGGAAGTTGAACTTCTGCACCATCCGCAACATCGCCGCGAACGGGACGAGCGCGATAACGGCCAAACCGGTGCTGAATTCTCCCCCCGAACCGGCCGGAAAAGCATTCTGGAAGGCGTGCAGACACCCGACCAGCACAGCGATAACAACAAAGTATTTCCCAAGTTGTTTGTGGAACGTTTGCTGCGGATCATCGGGGGCCGCCGCCGTAAACCGCGATTGCCACCAGGCACTCGCCAAAAATGCGGCGACCAGCCAAACTCCATACGCCCAACCCAAAACTCTTCCCGGCGCGAATAGATCTATAGCGGAATAATTCGCCAGCAATGGGTAAATGCGCAGGCCGAAGAAGACAATCGGCAGGTAAGCCGCAACGACGAAGATGCGCTTAGTGCCTGGCTCCTTCAGCAAGCCGCGCGTCTCGGCATACTCAAAATGCAGATGCACTAGAAGCGGTGGCACCATGCAGAGACCCGTGAAGACGAGAGCCCCGGCAAAAGCTTGCAGTGCGGCTGGTGGTATCGCGTAGTGAATCTGGGCGTTGAGGGCGAGAAGAGAGCCGCTATAAAATAGAAAAAGGGCCAGACACAGAAAAAAGAACACGCGCTCGAAATTCCGCTGTCGCCGGTAGCCCAGGATCACCACCATCCAAAAAAGCTGCAGCAGCGTTCCAGCCGTAAAGCCGATTAGCCGTATGTAGACGAGTGATCCCATCGGTGTTGCGACGCTAGAGATACTATGCCTCAACCCTAACGCACTACAATAACCAAGTGTCGTATTTTTCTTGCACCACGTAAGTTGTTGTAAATACGTGCTATATGTATCTTCTAGACCCTGAGGGTGCGCAACCAATCTGTCCGGGAATACCTTGACATGGCGGGAGTTTCTGCTATATTAGCACTCGGCATCGAGGAGTGCTAATCCCCTTCGGCTCCCGGCCGCAGTCAATCGCAACATCACTTATGGAGGTTCTTTCAAGATGGCAGTGAATCTAACTCCGCTCCACGACCGAGTAGTCGTGAGGCGCATTGAAGAAAAGGAAAGCGTCAAGGGAGGCATCATTATCCCTGACTCCGCCAAAGAAAAGCAGCAAGAGGGCGAGGTAATCGCCGTTGGCGCTGGCAAGCGTGAAAAGGGCGAGCGCATCCCCCTGGACGTCAAGCCGGGCGACCGTGTCCTCTTCGGCAAGTACAGCGGCACGGAAATCAAGATCGAAGACGAAGAACTGTTGATCCTTCGCGAAGAAGAAATTCTGGCGAAGCTAAGCGGCGCTGCTAAAGCGGCAGGGTCCAAGAAGTAGTTTCTCGAGTGGGCGTGTAGCGCCGGGCTTTCGCCTGGCCGTTTGTGGGACCAGCAGCAAGAATTTGCACGAATCTTAGGAGGAAATACCAGTATGGCGAAGCAGATTGTTACAGGTGAGAATTCCCGCCAGGCTATTCTACGCGGCGTGAATATTCTTGCCGATGCAGTGAAGATCACCCTCGGCCCCAAGGGCCGCAATGCGGTGATCGAAAAGAAGTTCGGCGCGCCGATCATCACCAAAGACGGCGTGACCGTTGCCAAGGAAATCGAACTGCGGGATCCGCTCGAGAACATGGGCGCGCAGATGGTTCGTGAAGTCGCCTCCAAGACGTCCGACGTCGCCGGCGACGGCACCACCACCGCGACCGTGCTCGCGCAGGCCATCTTCCGCGAAGGCGTCAAGACCGTCGCGGCGGGCTCCAGCCCCACCGGCCTCAAGCGCGGTATCGAGCGCGCCGTGGAAGTTGCCGTGGAAGAGATCAAGAAGCTCTCCCGCGACGTCAAGGGCGACATGATCGCGCAGGTCGGCACCATTTCCGCCAATAACGACAAGCAGATCGGCGGCATCATCGCCGAAGCCATGAAGAAGGTCGGCAAGGACGGCGTCATCACCGTCGAAGAATCCAAGACGATGGAGACGACGCTCGAAGTGGTCGAAGGCATGCAGTTCGACCGCGGCTACCTCTCCCCCTACTTCATCACCGATCCGGAGCGCATGGAATGCGTTCTCGAGGACGTCCGCATCCTCATCCACGAAAAGAAAATCAGTTCCATGAAGGACCTGCTTCCTTTGCTCGAGCAGACCGCCAAGATGAGCAAACCCCTCTTGATCATCGCCGAAGACATCGAAGGCGAAGCCCTCGCCACGCTGGTTGTGAACAAGCTCCGCGGCACCCTGCAGTGCGCTGCCGTCAAGGCTCCCGGCTTTGGCGACCGCCGCAAGGCCATGCTCGAAGACATCGCAACCCTCACCGGCGGCAAGGCCGTCACCGAAGACCTGGGCATCAAGCTGGAAAACGTGAAGCTTGAGGATCTGGGCCGCGCCAAGAAGATCACCATCGACAAGGACAACACCACGATCATCGAAGGTGGGGGCAAGTCCGCCGACATCGAAGGCCGTGTGAAGCAGATCCGCGCGCAGGTCGAAAACACCACCAGCGACTACGACAAGGAAAAGCTCCAGGAGCGCCTTGCCAAGCTCGTCGGCGGCGTTGCCGTCATCAAAGTCGGCGCGGCCACCGAAACCGAGCTGAAGGAAAAGAAAGCTCGCGTCGAAGACGCCATGCACGCCACCCGTGCGGCCGTCGAGGAAGGCATCGTTGCCGGAGGCGGCACCGCGCTTCTTCGCTGCATCACGGCGATCGAGAAGCTCAAGCTGCACGATGACGAAGCCGTTGGCGTCAGCATCGTGAAGCGCGCCCTCGAAGAACCCGCTCGCCAGATCGCCCTCAACGCCGGCCACGAAGGCGCCGTTGTGATCGGCAAAATCCGCGAGTCGAAGGACGACAACTTCGGCTTCAACGCGGACACCGGCGAGTACGGCGACATGGTCAAGATGGGCGTCATCGACCCGGCCAAGGTCACCCGCCTCGCGCTGCAAAACGCAGCTTCCATCGCGGGCTTGATGCTCACCACCGAAGCGCTCGTCGCCGAAATCAAGGAAGACGACAAGAGGGGCGCTGCAGCCGGCGCTCCGGGTCCAGGCGGTATGGGCGGCATGTACTAAGTTTTCCAGCTCGCCCACAACCTCAATCCAAAAGGGCGGTCCGGTTTTCCGGCCCGCCCTTTTTCTTTGCACGCTCGTCTTGCCGCCGGGCCATCGCCTTGCCTCCGCTTCCCTGCCTCTGCTATCGTCTCTCTGCCTCAGCCAGACTCTTCAGGGGAGAGTCATCCAACATGCCGGGACTTTTGCAGCGCTTCTTGCCGCGCGAAGAGGGTTTCTTCGACCTTTTCGACAAACAAGCGGACAACATCCACGTCGGGGCCAAAGCCCTTCTCCAGATGCTCTCGCACTACACGGGCGTCCCCGAACAGGTGCAGATCATCAAGGCCATCGAGCATCAAGGCGACGAAATCACGCACAACATCCTCACCAAGCTGAACCAGACCTTCATCACGCCCTTCGACCGCGAGGATATCCACGAGCTCTGCAGCCAGCTCGACGACGTCATCGACCTCATCGACGCCGCCGCCAGCCGCTTCGTGCTCTATCGTGTCGACACCATCCGCCTGGGCACCGAAGACCTGGTCAAGGTCCTGGTCTCCGCCACCGCCGAAGTCGCCGCCTGCGTCCATGCCCTGGGCTCCCCGGAGAAGGCCCTCAAGCACTGCATCGAGATCAATCGCTACGAAAACGAAAGCGATCGCCTCTGCCGCACCCTCATCGCCCAGCTCTTCGATGAAGAAACAGACCCCGTCCAGATCATCAAGTGGAAAGAAATTTTCGAAGTCATCGAGACCGCCGTCGATAAGTGCGAAGATGTCGCCAATGTCATCGAAGGCGTCATTCTTAAGAGCGCCTGACGCCCGTGGATAGCTTCTATCTCCTTCTGGTCGTCATCGGTCTCACCCTGGCCTTCGAATTTTCCAACGGCTGGCACGACGCCGCCAATTCCATCGCCACCGTCGTATCTACGCGGGTCCTTACGCCCTTCCGCGCCGTTCTCTGGGCGGCTTTCTGGAATTTCATCGCTGC
>JBGOVR010000110.1:0-16466 GCA_041478205.1 Candidatus Acidiferrum sp. | reverse complement strand
GTGCCTTACGCGGAAGGCGCGTACTGACTTATTCTTATGCGCGCTTTGTTGCTTCCCATAAAAGATCTGCGAAACGCAAAACAGCGGCTAGCGGGTGTGCTCACGGCGGAAGAGCGATTTGCGTTGGCGCACGCCATGCTTGCGGATACCATTCGCGCGGTGCGCGGAGTGCGGCGAGCCGAAAAGATCTTCGTGATTACGAATTACGCACCGGCGATCCAGGCGGCGGAAGAGAACGGCTGGGAAATCCTGCGCGAGGAGCTACAGATTTCAGAAAGTGTCTCGGTCGATACGGCATCGCAACAATGCCAGGAACGCGGTATAACGGCGCTGCTGCGGTTGCCGCTGGATGTGCCGCTGGTGCAGGCGAGCGACATCGACGAGTTGCTGGCGGTGGAATGCGCGGCGCCCGGAGTCGTGATCGTCCCGTCGCGCGATGGGACGGGAACGAATGCGATTTTGCGGACGCCTCCGACATTGTTTCCCTCGCATTTCGGAAGCGGGAGTTTTGCCAAGCATTGCGACGCGGCCCAGCGCGCGGGAGCGGAAGTATTCGCGCGGAGAAACGCCAGGCTGGAAATGGACGTCGATGATGAAGCGGATTTACGAGCGTTGCTGGAGCATGATCTGAGCGGCACGGAAACCGGAATTTGGCTGCGGGAAAGCGGAGTAGCGGAACGGTTGCGGCTGGCGTCATCCACGGGGACGCGCGCTGCGACGGGAGATTGAGCAGGTTTTCGCGCGAATGATTTTCAGGGGCGCGGGCACCCCGAATACTTGATGAAGCAGAAAATCTATTCCGATATTGACGCGATTGTGGCGGACATCCCCAATGGCGCGCGAATCATGTTCGGCGGATTCGGCGGCGCCGGCTTTCCCAACAATTTGATTCAGGCGCTGGAACGAAAGGGCACGAAGGAGATCATCGCCATCAGCAACAATTGCGGAACGCGCGAAGGCGAACTGGGACTGTTGTTCAAGCACGACCGCATCCGCCATGTGATCGCATCGTTTCCGGGCCCGCACGCGAACTATTTTCAAGAGCGCTTTGCGGCAAAGCAGGTGACGCTGGAACTCGTGCCGCAAGGAATTCTGTGCGAGCGCATGCGGGCGGCGGCGGCCGGCTTGCTCGGGTTTTACACCACGGTCGGCGTCGGAACCGAAGTCGCCAACGGCAAAGAAGAGCGCGCTATCAACGGCAAGCGTTGCATTTTGGAGATGCCCATTCACGCCGACTACGCTTTTATCAAGGCGCAGAAGGCGGACGAACTGGGAAATCTGACGTACCGGCTGGCGGCGCAGAATTTCAATCCGATCATGGCCATGGCGGCGAAGATCACGATTGCGGAAGTGGAAGAGGTCGTGCCGGTTGGGTCGATCGATCCGGAAAGCGTGATGACGCCGGCGATTTTCGTGCATCGCATCGTGCAGGCCAAGGGAGTGCGCTATGCCGGGTAAGCCGCGGCTCACTCGCGAACAGATCGCGCAGCGCGCCGCTCTGGAATTGCCCGACGGAGCGTACGTGAATCTCGGCTGGGGGATTCCGAATCTGATCGCCGATTATTTGCCCGCGGGAATCACGGTGTACTTTCACAGCGAGAACGGCATTTTGGGAATGGGCCGGCGGGCGAAACCCGGGGAAGAGGATTACGACTTGGTGGACGCCATGAAGGTGCCGGTGACGCTGATTCCGGGCGCATCGTTTTTCCACCAGGCCGATGCGCACTTGATGTCGCGCGGCGGGCATCTGGACGTGGCGGTGCTTGGCGGATTTCAAGTTTCGGAAAAAGGCGACCTGGCGAACTGGAAAATTCCCGGCGCAAAGGGGTCGGGCGGAATCGGCGGAGCGATGGACATCGCGGCGGGCGCAAAGATGTTGATCGTATGCATGGAGCACACCACCAAAGAAGGCGCGCCCAAGATTGTGGGTGAATGCACTTATCCGCTCACTAGTCTGGCGTGCGTGAACACCATCGTCACCGACCTGGCGGTGATCGACGTGAAAGCCGGCGGGTTGGTGCTCCGCGAAGTGGCGCCGGGATGGACCGCGGAAGAAGTGCAGAAATTGACCGGCGCAAAGCTGGTTGCGCAAGGTCGCGTGCCGGAAATACGCTTTGTTTAACTGGTTCTCGTCACCACAGTAGGCTCCATCACATCGTAGTCCTGACTTCAGGGGCTAAAGCCCATGGAAGAACAGCCGTTTATGTCGCGGCTCAAGCCGCGACCCACAAAGCTCCGGAGTTTTTTCGCGGGATGTAAGGCCGCGATTCACAAGACGATTCCATTTTTTTGTGGCGTGGTGATATTGGCAGTTCTTTGTTGGCCAAGCTTCGCCGTGGCCGAGGAGCAACTTGTTTATCGCGTGCGCTACGATTTGGCGGTGCCTGCGATCGTTCACGTCTCGCTGAATTTTCCTGTTCCCAGCGATGCGCCGCTAACGCTGATCGTGCCGCGGTCGGTTCCCGGAGGATACGCGCAGCGGCCGTACGATCCGTTTGTTATCAACGTAAAGGCTTACGCGGCGGCGGATACCTCCGTGGAGGTTCGGCGCGAGCCACTTGGGCCGCGTTGGAAGATCGGAAAGACCGGCGAGCAAGTGGATCGCGTGGAGTATGACGTCGACGTGGCGCGGATGGAGCGCGAAATATTGGCGGCCTCCGATAGTTCCAAAATTCGCGACGGGTACGTGGGCCTGCTGGGATATTCGATTTTCGCTTTTTTCGACGGCTGGGAAAATCGCCCTTTTCGGCTGGAAGTATCGGGACCCGCCGGCTGGCCGGTCTTCTCCACGCTGGCGCCGAGAGTTCCCGCGGAGAAATCCACGCTGACGGCACGGGCAGAAAACTACTACGCCCTGGCGGATTCGCAAATCATCATGGGACCGAAACTGCAGCTTCGCCAGATCGATGGTGGTGTTCCGCTCTTCTTGTCCGTGTACGCCGAATGTGACGAAGACTCGGTACAAGAAGGCGCGCTCGCGCGGGAAGCCCTGGATAAAGTGATCGCCTACTTCGGGAAGGCGCCATTTTCAAACTACACAGTGGAGCTGGAATATCTGCGGCCGATCTCCGCGCGGCACGAGTACGGCTTCAGCATGGAACACTTGGACAGCGGAACGTTTTATTTCAGCATCGAGCAGGCCATCACAAAGCAATCCGACGCCCGGGAGCGCGAGACCCATCGCTTCAATTACGCGCATCACATGGCGCATTCGTGGATTCCCAAGCGCGCCTACGGAGTTGGCTATCTTCCGTTTACATGGGAGATGACGCCCCTTATCGATACGATTTGGTTCAACGAAGGTTTTGCACGCTATGTGGCCATCGAGGCGCTGGCTGAAGCGTTGCCCGCGGAAGAAGCAAAACGTTACCGCAGGCAAAAGCTGGACGCGCTGCGCGGCATATTGGATGATGCGCCGCCGTTTATTCGCCGGATGTCACTGGCTGAACTTTCTCGCGAAGGATCATTTTTGTACTCGGACGATTTTCGAGTGGGACAAAACCTCTTTGCACGCGGCGCGCTGATGGCCGCGGAGATGGACGAGCGCATCCGTTCGCAAACGGGCGGAAAGAAATCCTTGCGCGACGCGCTGCGCTATCTGATGGACTGGAGCGAACGCAACCGGCGGGCGTTTCGCACCGAAGAGCTGCCGGTGATTTTCCGCGAAGCCACCGGCGTGGATACCGCGGGCATTCTCGATCGCTGGATGCAGCCCCCGGTGCGCGGATACGACTCGAAGTGGTAGAGTCTTGGAGATAAGGTTCAGCAGGGAACAAATCTTTCGGAGGTCCCCTCTATGGCAACGCCAGTACCTGAGAAATACGCCGATCTGCTCGGCAAGAAAGCATTCGCGAGTCTCGGCACGTTGATGCGCGACGGCAGCCCGCAGGTGACGCCGGTGTGGTTCGACTACGACGGCAAGCACGTGCGCGTAAATTCCGCGCTGGGCCGCGTGAAGGACAAGAATATCCGGCGCGATCCGCGCGTGTCGCTGTCGATCCAGGACCCGGAGAATCCGTACCGGTATTTGGAGGTTCGCGGGAAAGTCGTGGACATCACGCAGAACGGCGCGGACGACCACATCAATGGCCTGTCGCAAAAGTATCTCGGCAATCCGGTGTATCCGTACCGGCAGCCCGGCGAAGTGCGCGTGGTGTACAAGATCGAGCCGGAAAAATTCAGCTCGATGGGATAAGGGCAATTCACAATCAACAATCGACAGTTTGGGCCACGGGAGCGGGGTGCTGCAGCCGGCGTGGTCCAAGGTGCCGAAGCCTTGAATCGGCCGCTCTAAGTGCCACGGCCGAATACCCCTCCCCACCCTTTTTTGTAAGAGTATGATTCCAGGGGACTTTAAGTCCTACCATTTTGTAAGAGTGAGATCTAAAGGACTTACAGGCGCATTTTTCGTAAGAGTGAGATCTAAAGGACTTAGCAAATTAGCGATTGATTCTAAATGGGTTATTTGCCGCAAATTGGGGCAATTCAGGGCCTTCCTCGTAAGAGTGAGCTCTAAAGGACTTAGCAAAATCGACGATTGATTCTAAAGCAGTTACGCCCCGGAGTTCGGGGCGAGCAGACGCCTTTTTTGTAAGGGCAACAACATACTTAGCACACATGGGTAATTTTGTTACCATTTCTAATTGCCGTGACAGGGCTGCTAGTAAGCGTCGTCGTACGTCGTATTTCTCTCCAGCCACAATTGATCTGCTGGCGTTCCGATATTCAACTGGAAAAAGCGTGGCCCGCCGCCTTTTCGAATAACGTCATAAACGGCGCTGGTCTGGTATTTTTTAGGCGTGGGCCTTATTCGGTAATTCACGCACACTATGAGTGCCAGCGCGACAACTTGTTGATTGTCGATGCGGATTCCGCTAGACGACTCGACAACATGTCCAGCTTCTTGACCCCATTGATATGGCGGCTCATCGGGGAACAACATAACACTCGGATACCACTCTTTAGCACTGCCATAAGGGGAGGAGCAGAATCGTTTCTTTTCCTCGGGGAGAGCTTGACCGAAATCTTGCCACGCTGGTATGTAAAGTTCAGACCTGAGAGCTACTTCCGCAACAGAGTGGCCAACATTTTTCATTCCGAGAAGAAAATGGAGGCTTGCCGCAATTGTAGCTGCCCCGATAGGGGATTGTTTGAAGTTCAAAGCAGGAATGACGGGACCATCTCCCCAGGGCTTCGCTTCGGTGATCTTTATCCACGGGCGACTGGCAGCTTCCAGTTGTTGCTGAGCGGTGCGGGTCTGGGTTTGCATTTCGCACCACATTTTGTACGTGAGTCCAGCATAGATTGCGAGACCGAAGAGGGCGAGAACTTCAACAATAAACGTCGCTACTGGAAGGCATTTGCGGCAACGCTTACAGGATTTCTTTTTGTCGGTTGGGGTTGGTGGCGAATTAGGTTTAAGTGGCACGGGGTGCAATCTAGTATGTTGTTGCCTTTGTAAGAGTTGATTCTAAAAGACTTAGGGAAATATCTGGTTGATTCTAAAGGAGTTACGACTCAGGGTTCGGAGGGATGAGACATAGAAGCTCGATCCAGGTACATCCCTACACTTCTTCCTGGTTGATACCGTACCACACTCATAACTAAAAATCAAGAGAAAAATAGGTGATGAACCAGTTTTCGACATATGCGTTTGTCACCCACTGACGGCCACGCGATCAGACCAATCAAGTCAACGCTGTGGGCACACTCGGGGCCAGCACGGCGCCTGGCGCGGCGACGCACTGGCAGCCACTGCCGGAGAGCACGGTTGGGAAAGCCAAGGAAGCAGGTGGAAGGGGAAATTATTCGGTGATGACGCGGTCGGCCCATTCCACGAGACCAACAAAGATGGTGGGACTGCCGAACTTGGCGCCCCACTGATTCAGATCGTTTTCCGTGACGCCACGCGCCCGGCTGCAAGCCCCTCAAGCAAAGATGGTGATGTGTTTGGCGGTGATTTTTTCCATGGTCTCGCCGAGCGGGGGCCAACCGACGGGAACGACGGCGTTGACGGTGGCTTTGCGCATGAGAGAAGTGGCTTCCCCAAGGAGGAATATCTGGACCTCGTGGCCGGCTTCGGCGAGCGCGAGTCCATGCAAAAAAGGAAAGGCCGCCTTGGTGGGATCGTCGGAGCCCCAGGCACTCTTCATCAAAACCTTGAGAGTTTTCTTGGGCTCCGCGGCCTTGACACCCAAGGAGAGAAACGGAAGACCAAGAAGCTTAGTGAGGAATTGCCGGCGCGCCATGTTTCCTCCTGAAATAGGATAGCCAGAGGATGATGCGGACAAATGTATTCTTTGTGGGAGATGGTGTCCAATGAAAATGGTGTCGATCTCAGTTCACGCAATGGCATTCATCATTTCCTGCGCGCCGATTCGCGAAGACTAACGTGTGGTTGTTGACTTTGATGCGCAAAGTGATGAGAATGCGCGCGTTCCGGGAAAGATCGATCATTTCGGGCCTTAGCGAGGGGATTTTACTGTTTACGTGAAGTATTGAGAGAAACTCATGGGTGGGAGCGAACTATGAATAGGCGCGGCTTGGTGTTTATGGTGATCACGTTAGGGTTTGCATTCGTTGCAGTTTTCTTCGGCCGGCCGTTGCTGCTGCGGGGGCAGGAAACGTCAACGGCGCAGAGTCCGGAGCAGGCTCAGGACCAGAGTGACGAGCAGGTGAGCGGGCCGTACCTACCGATGAAGGACTGGCCGAAGCCTTTGGCTACTTTGTTTCCTGGAGAGCAGGGCTGGACTTGGGGAGCGACGCAGGCGATCTACGCGCAAAATCCCAACCGCATCTTTATCTCCATGCGCGGGGAATTGCCGGCGATACGCGGATCGGAACAACTTGGGCTTGTCGGGAGAGCCTTGGGGGATGCCAACTCCCTGGCGGAGTCCATCAATGTCGAATGGCCGGGTGCGGGCGAGGATGGTCGCTCGATTTTTCTCACGCTGCCGACGCCAGGGTTGCCGGCGCGCAACGCCTCGGTGGGGCCGACGGCGAGTCCAGGAGAGCCGCACGTGAAGTTTGTGGCGCGAGAGAATGTGGATTACCGCTGGAAGCATTTGATTTTCGCGGTGGATGGGCAGGGAAACCTTGTGGACGATTGGTCGCGCTGGGACAAGGTCTTCAAGCGCGTGCACAAGATTCTGATCAGCCCGTACGATCCCGAAAAGCGCGTGTGGGTGGACGATGACGGGCGCTGCGCGATTTTCGTTTTCAGCAACGATGGGAAGCGGCTGCTGCAGACCATCGGCATTCCCAATGATTGCGGCGCGGATGACAAGCGCTTCAACCGGCAGACGGACATTGCGTGGCTGCCCGACGGGACATTCTTCGTGTCGGACGGGTACGAGAACACGCGCGTGGTGAAGTTCGACAAGCATGGCAAGTACTTGATGGCGTGGGGCGAGCCGAGCTGGGATTGGAAGACGCGCAAAGATGTGCCAGGAGTGCCGCAACCTCCGCCGCCGAACTACTTCCACACCGTGCACGGGATTCAGGTGGACCCGGCCACGCATCGCGTGTTTGTCTCCGACCGGGAGAATCACCGGATTCAAGTGTTCGACGAGAATGGGAAATTCCTGACCATGTGGAATTTGGGGCCGTATGCGGCGGCGTATCACTTGCTGCTGACGGCGGACCGGCACTTGTGGATTTCCGACGGGCATGGAACGTACAAGATTTTGGAGTACGACCTCGATGGGCACTTGCTGAGTTCGTGGGGCACGTTCGGGCCGCAGCCTGGAGAGCTGTGGGGAGTGCACGAGATCAGCACCGATCAGGAGGGAAATTTATTTGTGGCGGAGGTTTTCAACGGGCGGGCGCAGAAGTTTGTGCCGAAGAAGGGCGCGGACCCCAAGAAGTTGATGGGGCAACAGATGCGGGTGGCGTGGAAGGATTGAAGGAAACCCCGGCGGGTTGTGGATGAAGAAAAAGCCGCAGGGCTCCCCGAAAAGACAGGCGCCCTGCGCTACAGGCGGGCGGCGACGCGGGCGGCGATGTGGTTGTCGGGGGTGCGGAGAATGAGGACGAGGCTGTCGGTGAGGGGGACGCCGGCGCTGGGGACCGCGAATTCGTAGGACCATACGAGCTTTTCGGGGAGACCGTGCGCGCGGGCGGCGGCGTCCGGGATGACCGGATCGACGGAAAAGTATTTGGGTTTGACGTCGACGATCGGGAGGAGATCGACGCCGCGCTTCCAACACACGTAAAGGCGGAGAGAACTCACGATCTCGCGGGTTAGGTATACGGGAGAGCCCACAGCGTTCTGCACGCGCGGCGGACAGGTCTCGTCGTAGTGATCATAGAGAATGAAGGTCAGGAGGAGTTGATCGGGGAACTGTGTGAGCGTTTCCGAGCCGCGGCGAAAGATGGTTCCGTTGGTGGTATCGATGCGCTTGAGATTGTCAAAGAAAGGCGGAGCATCGACGCGGCCGGAAATGCGGAAGCAGGGTCCGTTGGGGATAGAACCATTGGTTTTGAGCATGACGCCGCCGTCATAATTCCACACGGTCTTATCCCGCGGGGTTGGCGGCAAGGCTAGGCAAGCGCCGACGGTGAAAAAGATCGCAATACCGAAATAGGCCAGTCTGTAAGCCCGAAAATGCATTTGGAACGCCCCGCAGAGGAGAGTTTAACCCCTTAACGGGCGGAGGGAAATGCTTGCGAAGTTTGCGCAGGCAAAGGCCGAATTGTGCGTGGATGGCGAACCAGGGAGCGCGTTTGCTCAGGGATTCGGCGTCTTGGCGACCACCGGAACGGTGGCTCGCTGCTTGGCCAGAAGATGCTGGGCCTGGGTGCGAACGGCGATAGCTTCGGCGCTGCGCGGATCGTTGGGATCGAGCTTGATATAGGCATCTAAGTCCGATACCAGCGCCGAGGTATTGCTCTGACGGAGATGGATCTGGGCGAGCAGCAGATAGGCCGCGGCAAAATTCGCGCTCAAAAGGATGGCCTGGCGCGCGTTCTTTTCGGCGTCGGGCACGCGGGCGGCGTTGAACAAGACCCAGGCCAACGTGAAGTAACCCTCCGCTTCAGCGGGATCCAGATCGAGACCCCTGCGGATGGCACCTTCCGCATCGGCAAACTGCTCTTGCAGGCAGAGAGCTACTCCCAAACCAAAGTGTGGCGGAGGGTAGCGGCCCTGGCTCAGTTCGATGGATTCTTCAAACGCTACTTGGGCATCGCCCTGATGCTGCAAGTTCAACTCGGCGATACCTATCTTGTAGTAGGCCTCGTAGAAATCAGGAAATGCTTTGATGGCCCGCTGAAATTCGAGGATGCTCGCGGCTGAGTTTTTCTCCGCGAGCAGCTTGGTGCCTTTGTTGAAAGGCCTGAGGGCCTTGCCGGGGATGCGCAATTCGCGGGCGGAGATCTCGGAAGAGGTGTTTCGCGGGAGCGGCGCGGCGCTCGTCTGCGGTTCCGGCTGGGCGGAGCAAAGTAGCGGCAGCGTGAAAATTGCCAGCAAGCTTAACGGAATCACGCGAGATCGATGCACTCATGCTCCCCAGCGAGTGGGCCGGAACTTCTTCCCCTGAACAATTTCATTGTGAACAAAAATTTCCGAGTAGCAAGTAAATTCGTGCGCGCGAAGAAAAATATGAAATTTATTTTTTGCGTTCGGCTTAGTACAAAACAGAATTTATTTCTGCTACCGGACGCGGAAGAGACGCGGAAGAGAAAAGAGAAGCCGTCGAGGTTGTGCCTGGCTTTGCCGAGGTTTTAGACGTGTTCGCTTAGGGATTTGCTTTGGCGACGACGGAGCCGGCGCTGGCCTGGTCCAGAACATGCTGCGCCTGCGTACGGACCGTTCTGGCCGCGTCGCTGCGTGGACCGTCGGGCTCGAGCTTGAGATAGGCGTCCAAGTCTGCCACCAGCGCGGGCAGATTATGCTGCTGACGATGGATCTGGCCGAGCAGGAGATAGGCCATGGCGAAATTCGCACTGTGAAGGATCGCCTGGCGGGCGCTCTTTTCGGCGTCGGGCAAACGGGAGGCGGAGAACAACACCCACGCCAGCGTAAAGTTACCGGCCGCGTCGTCAGGGTCCAAGCCGAGGCCGATGCGGATGGTGGTTTCTGCTTCGGCGAGCTGGTTTTCGTTGCAGAGAGCCAGGCCTAGAGCAAAGTACGGCGGAGCAAAGCGGGCGTCGCTCAATTCGATGGACTTGCCAAATGCTTCTTGGGCATCGGCGCCACGCTGCAGGTCCAGCTCCGCGATGCCCAACTTATAGTAGGCCTCGTAGAAGCCAGGGAAGGTCTTGATGGCGCGCTCAAACTCGGAGATGCCGCGGGCCGGCTCCCTGGAAGCAAGGAACTGGCTGCCTTTGTTGAAAGACTTGAGGGCTTTCTCGGGGATGCGGAGCACGCGCGCAGAAACCAGGGAGGAGGCGCTGCTCGGAGGCAGATCGTTTTTCCGTAGGTCCGACTGGGCGGAGCAAAGCAGCGGCAAAATCAAAAGCGTCAACAAGCATGACGGAATCATGCGAAACCTGCGCATGGTTGTACTCCCTCTAGCCAGGAAGGAACTTCTTCCCCTGAAAGCGGGCTCTATTGTGAAAGAAATCGATTCAATGTAGCAAAAAAATTGCTCCTTGGTGTGATGTGAGGCACCTGTACGGGAGGACAGGGGAGTAGGAGGTGGCCAGCACGTGCGCGGGACTTACGAGGTTTGGGGGCCCCGGTTACATCGCTCTGCCGCAGCGGTTGGCACAGGCAAGAGTGCCTGTGTTACTGGGAGGCGCGGAGGAGAAAAGAAAAGCCGTCGAGGGTGTGGACGGCTTTGCCGGGGCTGTCGGGTTTGATGGTGCCTTCTCCGGCGCGGACGGCTTGGATGGCGGCGACGAGTTCGGGAAGCACGGACGGTTGTGCTACGGGGATATTGTGGGCGCCCAGGACGAGTTTTAGTTGCGGGGCCAGAGCGGCGAGGCGTTTCACCGAGGCGACGTAGGCGTCGAGATCGGTTTCCGGGCGGTAGAGCCAGATGGGAGCGGGATAGTAGGTGTCGCCGGTGAAGAGCAGGCCGTTGGCGCGGTCGAGAAGGCAGATGGCGTCGGGCGTGTGGCCGGGGGTGGAGAGAATTTCGAGGGTGCGGCCACCGAGATTGATTTTGAAGCCGTCGTGCACCGCCACGGAAATGTGCCACGGCTTGATGGCGTAGGTCTTGAGATTAAAGTTTTTCGGCAAGCCGCCGCAAATCATGTCCGGGCCGAGTTCGGCTTGCGCGTCCTCGCGCGAGCCTTTGGCGTTGGCGCGGGTGAAGGCCGTGTCCATGCCGTAGACGAAATTAAATTGCCAGTTTCCGCCGACGTGGTCATTGTGCGTGTGGGAGTTGATCACCACGACTGGGCGCGAGGTCAGGCGAGAGACGATGTTGCGGATGTTGGCGATGCCCATGCCGGTATCGAAGAGAAGAGCTTGCTTGGTGCCGACGATCAGATAGGAAATGACTTCTTCGGCTTGATGCGGCTCGTAGATGGCAAAAATTCCGTGTTCGACTTTATAGACCTCGAACCAGGGCTCGTTGGGGAGAACGCGCTGGAGGGTTTTGTATTCGGGGCGAGGGAGGGCGCGGCACCATTCGGGGATTTCCGTTTGCGCTTGCGGAGAAAACAAAAGCGAAGAATTTAACGCAGAGGGCACAGAGGCCGGAGCGCAGAGGGCGCGGAGACACCTGGCTGAAGTGAACATCGTGCCCAGGAGCAGGAAAGATGCAGCGAGGGATGAGAATTTCATTTAGGCGACGATCCGACGAAGATGGATTTGGGGATGGACATGTGGACGCCTTTGTTGCCGTCGACGAGTTCGGTGATGCATAGGCCGGCGGCGACGCTGGAAAGCATGTAGGCGTCATCGCGGGAGAGATGCTTGTCGGTCATCAGGAAGTCGAGCATTTCGTGGACGGCGAGCTTGGTGGCTTCGTTGAGGTCTTCGTGGAGGCCCATGGTGATGAAGTGCGTGGGAGTTTCGGCGCGCGGCCAGCGCAGGTGCATATCTTTGCGGACGACGAATTGGAAAGTGCCGATGAGGGAAGTTTCGAGGGCGGTGATGTCCACTTCGCCGTTGCCTTGGCCGGCGTGGCCATCGCCGACTTCAAAGAGCGCGCCGGGCGCGTGGACGGGGATAAAGAGCGTGGTGCCTGCGACGAGGTCTTTGTCGTCGAGATTCCCGGCGTGAATCCAGGGAGGATTGCTGCTGATGCGGCCGGAAGTTTCCGGCGGGGCGACGCCCATGCTGCCAAAGAATGGGGAGAGCGGGATTTCGATGCCGGGGGCGAAGCGGGCGATCATGCGCTTCTCATCGAGCGGGATGATTTTCATTTTGGGGTAGGGATAATCTTCGGGGAGAAATCCGCGGCCGGGGCCGAACGCGTTGTAGGCGTAGGGAATGGCCAGGCGCACGGAGAGGATGCGGACTTCCAGGACGTCGCCGGGCAGGGCGTCTTCGATGTAGATCGGGCCGGTGAGGATGTGTCCGCCGGGGCCTTTGTCGGTGACTTGCGTGGTGATGTCGCGAAGGGATTGCTCGACTTCGGCGGGTGGGACGCCAGCGTCTTCGAGGCGTTTGGGGCTGGAGGTGATCAGCGTTTGGATTTCGACGGTGTCGCCGGATTTGACGCGCAGGACTGGCGGCGTCTTGGCGTCGTAGTAGCCATAGGCGATGGTCTTGGGAGTGGGCTTGAGGGAGTAGGCCGCAGGTGCGTTCGCCTGCTGGGCAGAAAGAAGGTGCGCGGAAACTAAAACTAGAAATCCAAGACTCAACAGGACGGTGCGACGAATCATGTGTACTCCCGATGGCGGTACAGCACGTCAGAATTAGGTAGAGAATGTGCGCTGCCTAGGCGGAAAAATCAAGTCGAGGCGTCGTAGGGCTGTGGTGAGGCGTACTTTGCTGCGTGACGCGGATCACGGAAAGCGCCCGCAACAGGCGAATAGACTGCGAGATGGTGAATCGGGTCATCGTGAATCGAACGGCTCGTCGAGCGGAATGCGAATAATGATCTTGGTTTTGCCCGCCGAAACTGAGAAAGTGCTCAGGCGTTTGGTGTGCGGGGCACCAGCCAAGCTCGCCGGTTGGGGCCAAAGTGAGGTTCCGTGAATTTCTTTCAGTGGCTCGAGCATTCCTACGTGATCAACACGATCAGCAATTCCAAGTGGATGTATCCGGCCGTCGAGGTCACTCATTTTTTCAGCTTGTTCCTGTTGGTGGGAACCATCGCGGTGATTGATTTGCGGCTTCTGGGCGTGGCCGGGCGGCGGCAATCGGTCACGGAGTTGGCCGAGCAGCTTTTTCCCTGGACCTGGATTGGTTTGGGCCTGTGCGTTCTGTCGGGCTTCTTCATGTTTGCGGCTTCGGCCACCGGCTTTGTTGCCAACACGCAATTCTTGATCAAGATGGTGGTCACCGTGGTGGCGGTGGCGTCTGGCGTCTTGGTGCAACGGAGCACGCGCAAATGGGATCGGCCCTCTGGCACGCCGATGCTGGCCAAACTGACGGCCATTGTTTCCCTGGCGCTCTGGATCGGCGTCATCCTGATGGCGGCGGAAATCGCGAATTATTCCGAGCTGTAAGGGATCGCGACGCACGGTGTAAACGAACACGAGAGGTTTACGCGAATGCAGGACGCCTTATTGAATTTCTGCAAGTGGCTCGAAAACACTCCATGGGCGCTGTTCATCGGGCGGTCGCTGTGGGCCTATCCGGTGGTGCAGACGATCCACTTTACGGGTTTGTCGCTGTGGGTCGGGACGATTGTGCTGATCGATCTGCGCTTCCTGGGCTTGGGCGGGCGGCGGCAACCTGCCGGCCCGTTCGCGCAGCAACTGGTTCCCTGGACATGGACCGGACTCGGCATCGCGGTCGTGGGCGGAACGCTTCTCTTCGCGGCGTCCGCGTCCGCGTTTTTCAGGAACCCGGCGTTTCAGATCAAGTTTTTGCTGCTGGTGGTGGGGATCGCCTATCACGTCGTCGTGCAACGAAAGGCGCCCAAGTGGGGTGTGTCCGAGGCCGTGCCCCTCGTTGCAAAACTTGCCACATTCACGGAATTGGCGCTGTGGATTTGCGTGATCACCGCGGCAGTGGAGATTCCCAACCACTAGGGGCGGGACGCCAGTGTTTTCAGGCCGCGGAGCACACAACTCAATAGCTTACTGCCGCGGATCACGTAGCCTCCCAGCGTCCACACGTAAAAACAAGAAGAGCCAGGAGCAGAATCGCGTGCTCCCATATCCCAAAGCTTCAAATGTCTCGCAGACTAACCTGGTCTGAGTCATGGTAGTAGCATGGGAGCAGGGAGTCTTCGGTCATGGGACACAGGCCGATCTTGATCTTCGATACCAGCAGTATTAACGATCTGGCGAAGGAATGCGATTCAGACGCTCTCATCGTGGCGTTGAGGTTAGGATTCGCTACTAAGTTCACATTCACAAATGTTCTCGAGATTGTGGCAACCACTTGCGGCGAGCGCCGGCGAAAGCTGCTCGGAGTATGCAGGCGGTTTCTGTTTTCGGGCGAGTGCCTCGACCGACAGACCGAAATCATTCGGAAACTCGTCGCGCACTTCGAGCAACCGTCGCCGTTCGACTGGACGGAGGTTGATGTTCGGTCCCGCAATGCCGAAGACGCAATCGCCCGCGGAGATGACTTCAGCGATGACCTCGCCAAGAAAGAGCGGGAGGATGCGCGAGCCTGTGAAGGAGTATTCTACAAATTTCACGACGACGCGAAACCGGCCTTCGACGAACTATATGCAGCGGGTACCGATCGGCCACCCGGCAGCCTGTCCGAATGGGTAGTCCAATCGCAAGTTAAGGGAGGACCATTCTGGATCCTCGCTAGGAAGCTCTATGAATACGTCGGCGGAAAACCCGGCGACGAGCTAACTATCCGAAGATTCGTTGCGGAGTGCCCTCCGTTCCACGCGTGGATGATCGCCCTTGAGGCAGTGCAATACGACCGCTGCATGAGGCCGCCCGGTGCTCCTTCCCTCAGATCGGGCAGGAATGACACAATCATGTCTGTCTGCCTTCCATACTGCGATCAGCTAGTTACTGCGGATTCGCGACAGTTAAGGTGCTATAGGGAAATCGCTTCTATTTGCGGCCTCAGCGTGATTGTGCGCTCGTACGAGGAGTTCCGCAGCGGGCTCATGATGAAATCCGCAGTGATTAGTAGCACTGCGTGAAATTCTCCTTCACCTCGCACTGTAGTGTGGCGTACCGATCTCATTGGAACTGTCGTGCGGCGCAGGGATCTCACGGATGGGTCATGTCCTCGGCGCGGACGAGGGCGTCGAAGTCTTCGCCGCTGATGAGGCCGAGCTTGAGGGCGGCTTCGGAGGCTGGTGCCTTCGTGGTGGGCGGTTTTTGCGACTTTGGCGGCGTTGTCGTAGCCGATTTTGGGGGCGAGGGCGGTGACCAACATGAGGGAGTTGTGAACGTAGCGGTCGATCTGCTCGCGGTTGACTTCGATGCCGTGGATGCAGTGGTCGACGAAGCTAACGCTGGCGTCGGCGAGTAACTCCACCGAGTGCAAATAATTGAAAATCATCACGGGCTTGAAAACGTTGAGCTCGAAATTGCCCTGCGAGCCGGCGACACCGATGGCGGCGTCGTTGCCCATGACTTGGACGGCGACCATGGTGACGGCTTCACACTGCGTGGGGTTCACCTTGCCGGGCATGATCGAAGATCCCGGCTCGTTTTCCGGGAGCACGAGCTCGCCAAGACCGCAGCGCGGGCCGGAGGCGAGCCAGCGGATGTCGTTGGCGATTTTCATCAGCGAGGCGGCGAGAGTTTTCAGCGCGCCGGAGGCGAAGACGATTTCGTCGTGGGCAGAGAGCGCGGCGAATTTGTTGGGGTGCGAGCGGAAGGGAAGATTGGTCAGCTCGGAGATTTTGCGGGCGGCGCGGTCGGCAAATTCGGGATGGGCGTTGAGGCCGGTGCCGACGGCGGTGCCACCGATGGCGAGATCGTAGAGGCCGTCGAGGGCGACGGCGACGCGTCCACCATCGCGGTCGAGAAGATTTACGTAGCCAGAGAATTCCTGGCCGAGCGTGAGTGGCGTGGCATCCTGCAAATGGGTGCGGCCGATCTTGACGATGTCGGCGAATTCCTTGGCTTTGGCGTCGAGGGCGTCGCGGAGATTTTTTACGGCGGGGAGAAGGCGGCGCGCGGTCTCCGTGGCGGCGGCGATGTGCATGGCGGTGGGAAAACTGTCGTTGGACGACTGGCCCATGTTCACATGGTCGTTGGGATGGACCGGCGACTTGCCGCCGCGTTTACCCGCGAGCATCTCGTTGGCGCGGCCGGCGATGACCTCGTTGGCATTCATATTGGTCTGGGTCCCGGAGCCGGTCTGCCAGACCATGAGGGGAAATTCCTCGTCCAGCTTGCCGGATGCCACTTCGGCCGCCGCCTTGACGATGGCTCCGCCGAGCTTGGGGTCGAGATCGCCCAACGCCACGTTG